>JACVIY010000001.1 GCA_015711755.1 Candidatus Geothermincola secundus
CTTCAACCTGAACGAGCTGGTCACGGACTGGAACGTCTCCACCAAGGTGGTCTCGGAGGGAGGGGACGTCATCTGCGAGCGGGCCATGTACGGGAACGGCGACGCCTGGGCCCACGACTCCATCGGGGTAACCGATCCCTCCTCCGTCTGGTACCTCGCCGAGGGCTGCACCGAGGGCGGCATGAGGACATGGGTGCTGGTGCAGAACCCCAACGACGACCCGGTCAGGGTGGACCTCACCTTCATGACCACCGGGGGCAAGGTGGACGGGCCTCAGGACTTCGAGATAGCCGGCAATTCCCGCTACTCCTTCAACCTGAACGAGCTGGTCACGGACTGGAACGTCTCCACCAAGGTGGTCTCGGAGGGAGGGGACGTCATCTGCGAGCGGGCCATGTACGGGAACGGCGACGCCTGGGCCCACGACTCCATCGGGCGCAAGCCTTGAAGCGCGACCTTCAATTTGGGGCCAGGCCCAAACCTTCAACTTTTCGGCGCGTCCCCGCAGTCATGCTTGTTCAAAGATGCGAGGGTACCTCGGACATCGAACGAGGCCTGAACCATGCCTGATCCCCATATCTCTGCTGGATACGTCCTTGCCTGCTCCCTACCCATAAGTTAGGATAACCAACGAATATGGCGGGCAGGGTGGCCGGAAAGCCGAGGGCTGCTTCTCCCCAACAAGCGTTGTTGCTTTGGGCGAGCATGAGCCGATCGGCGGTTTTCCGACCGGTGCTGACAGAGAAACGGGAGGAGCCTTGGCGAAAAAGGGAGACTGCCCTTCATGCGGCCTTCCCCGGCGCCTCGCGGATGAGCTCGACTGGCGGGAGGGCGGAAATGTCTTCACCCGCTTCAAGCCGCGACGGCAGGTGGTCTTCATGGAGCATCTGGAGGTCCAGGCGCTCATGCAGCAGGCGCTGGAGCAGGGAGAAGATGAGCTCATGCGGCGTCTTCTCAACGCCCGCCGCCGCTACCTGCGTCACCGTACTTTTCAGCAGGCCGAGGGGGCGGGTTCCCGCCTGCTGAGGAACAGGCGGCTGGGGAGGAGGGCCGTTCTCTACGCTTTGAGGGAAGCCGGGCTCTTCGGCCTGGGATGCCTGGAGGTGGGTGAGCTGGTTGCGGGGGAGCGCCTGGAGATGAAAATGGAACACCCCTATCACCCCCGGCTGCTGGCGGCGGACATCTGCGGTTTCTGGGAAGGCCTCTTCCGCGTGGAGGCGAAGGATTCCCTGGAACAGCGGGGGCCCCGATCGTGGTCCCTGCGCCTCGAGAGCGGCGGGAGTCTGCCCGTCCGGGCCATGGAGTACCGAGACCTCCTGGAGAGGGAGGCGGGGAAACGGGAACGGGAGATCGAACGCTGCCCCGCCTGCGGGCTCCCGGCCCTGCTGTCCCGCCTGCGCTGGGACGCCTCGAAAGGCACCATCTACGACCCCGAAAGAAACCGCTATTTCGTCATCATGGAGGTGGCGGGCCTGAACTCTCTGTTGAAGGAGATCCGCTCCTTCCTGGGAAAGGGATACCCGGCCGCGGCGTACCGCGCCTTCGCCGCCTCTCTCGGCGACGGCGGCGGAGATGCGGCTGGCTCGGATCCCCGCGAGATCATGGGGGAGTGGCCCTCCATGGGATGGGGAAAGGCGGTTTCCGTAAGCAGCAGGCCTTTCCTGGAGGAGGTGGAGATGCGCAACCCCGCCCTGCCCTCACTCGCCGAGCAGAAGCTGGCGGCCGCCTATCGTCTGCTCTGGGGAGAGGAAGTGGACGCCGCCTCGGCCCGCGCGGAAGACGGCCGCTTCCTTATCAGGTTGGGGCCGCGGATCACCGATTACTCCATGAACCTGGAGACGCTGCGCGGCCGCTTCCCCCAACTCATACATCATCCCCTCTCTTTCTTTCCCTTCTGAGGTCGTGCCGGGCTCGCATTCTATCGAACGGGAAGGATCCCGCGGACTCCCCCGCCCATATCCGATCCAGAGGAGTTGCGCCGAACCCGTGCCCGTTGGGACGGCGGTGTGGCGAGCGCCGCAATCATGTGCGCGTTGCCCGCCGAACCCGTGCCCCTTGGGACGGCGGGTGATATGCTTTCATCATGAGATTCGCATGGCCTTTCGGCGGGACCGAGCAGTCCTTCGAGGTGCCTGACCGCCTCCTGCTGGAAACGGTGACGGGAGAGCGGGTCCCGCCCCTGTCCGATCTGGGCGGGGCGCTGCGAGGCGCCCTGGAGAAGCCGGTGGCGTCCCCTCACTTCCGCCAACTCTTCCGCCCCGGGGATAAAGTCCTCGCCGTGGTCCCCGACTACCACCGCATGTGGGTCAGGACCTCCGCCTGGCTGCCCCTTCTGCTTAACGAGCTCAATCGGGCTGGGGTGAGCGACCGGGACATAGAGCTTCTGGTGGCCACGGGGACCCACCCCCGCCCCTCCTGGAAGGAGCTCCTCGAGATGCTGGGAGAGAGGGTTATGGGAAGGGTGAGGGTGAGCGTGCACGACGCCCGCGACCCCGCGGGGCTGGCGCGCATGGGAGAGAGCGCGGCGGGCACCCCCATCCACATCAACCGCTTGGCCCTATCGGGCCGCCGCGTCATCCTCACCGGGGGTGTGGTCCCCCACGCCTTCGCGGGCTTCGGCGGGGGGAGGAAGGCGGTGGTGCCGGGGATTGCGGGGATGCGCACCATCCTCGCCAACCACCGCCTGGCCCTTCACCCCCAGAAAGGAGGCGGCATCCATCCCCTGGCGGCGCCGGGCGTGCTTGACGGCAACCCCGTGAGCGAGGACATGGAGGACATCGCCTCGCGGATCAACCCTTCTTTCATCGTCAACTTCGCCTTGAGCGAGGAAGGCGATTTCCTCGGCGTATTCGCAGGCCATTGGAAGGAGGCTCACCGAGCGGGATGCCGTTTCGTGGAAGAGGCCTTTCGCGTACCGGTGCGCGGCAAAGCGGATATAGTGGTGGCCTCGCGGGGAGGCCACCCCATGGACCTGACCTTTTATCAGGCCTTCCAGTCCCATGCCAACGCGCAGGCTGTTTTAAAGCCCGGAGGCGTGCTCATAATGGTGGGCGAGTGCTCGGAGGGGGTGGGCGGCTACGATTTCGAGAGATGGTTCGACCTCGGCGGCCCGGAGGCCATCGAGGAAGAGCTGAGGCGGGAGTTCACCGTGCCCGGCTTCGTGGTCTACCGTGCTGCCCTCCTGGCCCGCCGGGTCAGGCGGTTGATCCTGGTCTCCGGACTGCCCCCCGAGACCGTACGGCGCATCGGTATCACCCCCCATCCCACCATCGATTGCGCATTGCGGGAGGCTTGGTCGCTTCTCCCCGAGGGCAAGGTCACCCTGATGCCCCATGCCTCTCAGACCATCCCCAGTTTGCCGGAGGACCGCTTACGCTCCGCGTATCCCGAAGTGAACCGATAAGAGGGAAGGCGAAGGCCGCATCGGCCCGTCGTGAACCGAGGCCTTCACGGAAGGCGGAACCCCGGGGCCGCCCGCTCGGAGCGGAAGATCACCTCTCTTCCAGGGTCAGTCGCAGCGCTTCACCGGCGTCTTCAGCGTAGATGATGCGGTCGTCGAAGCGGCCCTCCCGCTGGATGCGCCAGCTGTTCAGGGCCACCACCCGCTTGCCCATTTTCAGGGCCATGGCCATCTCGGTCAGGGTGCCGTATTCCCCTCCCACCGCGATGACCGAATCGGCCGTGCGCACGATGATGGCGTTGCGCGCCTGCCCCATGTCTGTGGCTATGGTCACGTCCACGTAGGGGTTGGCGTCCCCGCGGAAGGGGCCCGGCAGTATTCCGATGGTCAGCCCGCCGGCCTCCCTGGCGCCGCGGCAGGCCGCCTCCATCACGCCTCCCAGCCCCCCGCAGATAAGATAGGCGCCCGCTTCCGCCAGCCCCCGGCCCACCTCATAGGCCATCCTCTCCTCTTCCTCGCTGGCCTGCTGGCCGCCGATGACCGCCACGTACATCCTCAGCCCTCCTCGGTCTCAAGACGCCTGATCACCGTTGCTCCGACTGGCGCCGCGCCTCGAACAGGGCCGCTTCGAAGACCCTTTTCAAGGGGACGCCCGCCCGCTTCGCCAGCTCCCTGCAGTCCTCGTATTCGGGAGAGAAGTTGACGATATCGCCGCCGCGCATCCCTATCTTCACCCGCACCCGGCCCCAGGGGGTATCCGCGGACAGGAAGTCGCGCTGCGCCTCTTCTTTGCTGACTTTCAGGACTCGCAGCCCCAGTGCGGAGGTCTCCCGGAAGACCACCTCCCTCGCTGCCTCAAGGTTTTCCGGGCCCACCAGGACCCTGAGGCAGACCGCGGGGCGGTTCTTCTTCATCTGGATGGGGGTGAGCCAGGCGTCGCTGGCGCCGGCTTCGAAGAGGAGGTCGAGGACATGGTCGTAGATCTCGGGGTTCATGTCGTCTATGTTCGTTTCCAAAAGGTAAGCGAGGCGATCGCGGGGCAGCGGATCCTCAGCCGCATCTCCCAGGAACATGCGCAGGAGATTGGGGACCCCCAGCTCCCGGGTGCCGGCCCCGTGGCCCACCTTCTCCACGACCATCTCCGGCATGTCTCCGAACTCTCCTGCGCATGCCTTGACGATGGCCGCCCCGGTGGGGGTCACCGTCTCGGTGGCCGCGTCACCGCTGTAACAGGGCACCCCGATGAGTATTTCCGCCACCGCCGGGGGCGGGACCGGGTAGACCCCGTGTTCGGTGCGCACCCAACCCCTGCCGGTGGGCAGGGCGGAGCAGCGCACCTTATCCACCCCCAGGTGGTGCAGCCCCAGGGCGCAGCCCACGATGTCCACTATCGAGTCCACGGCTCCCAGTTCGTGAAAATGCACCTGATCGGGAGGACGGGAATGCACCTTGCCCTCCGCCTCCGCCAGCACCCCGAATATCTCCAGGCTCCGCCGCTTGACTTCCTCCGCCAGCCCGCTCTCCTCGATGAGCGCGCGGATGTTGGCGTAGGTCCTGACCACCCCGCGCTGGCCGCCCCTCACCTCCACCCGCATGGCCCTGATGCCCTGCCTCTCAACGAGATGCGCGTGCACTTCCACCCCCTCCAGGCCCAGCCGGTCGGCGGCATCCTGTAACGCCTCCGGGGGGAGGCCCAGGTCCACCAGGGCCCCCAGGGTCATGTCGCCGCTTATCCCGGCGAAGGCGTCGATGTATAAGAGCCTCAACCCTCTTCCCCTTCCCCCAGTCGGTTGATCAGGGCGGCCAGGAACCCGGCCCCGAAGCCGTTGTCAATGTTTACCACGGCCACCCCGGGGGCGCAGGAGTTGAGCATGGCCAGCAGCGCCGCCAGGCCTCCGAAGGATGCCCCGTAACCGGTGGAGGTGGGAACGGCGATGACCGGGCAGGAGGCCACCCCCGCCACCAGGCTGGCCAGAGCCCCCTCCATGCCCGCCACCACCACCGCGGCCCGCGCTCCCTCCAGCGCTTCCCGGTGGGCGAAAAGGCGGTGCACTCCCGCCACCCCCACGTCGTAGAGGGGGGCCACCTTCGCTCCCATGAGCTCCGCGGTGACGCGGGCCTCCTCGGCAACGCCGTGGTCGGCGCTGCCTCCGCTGGCCACCACCACCAGCCCGATCCCCTCGCCTTCGGGCATCTCACCCACCACCATCAGGCGGGCCTGAGGATGGTAGCGGGATCCGGGGAACTCCGCCCGCAGCCTCTCCGCCATCTCCTCTCTCACCCTGGTCAGCAGAACGAACCCGCTTCCCTCGCGCAGCAGCGAGCGCACGATAGGAGGGACGTGTTCGGGCAGCTTCCCCTCGCACAGCACCACTTCCGGCAAGCCGTGGCGCAGGCGGCGGTGATGGTCGGGCTTGGCGAAACCGAGGTCCTCGAAGGGGAAGCGGGCCAGCTCCCTCAAAGCTTCATCCACTCCCGCTTCACCCCGCGAGACCCGCTCCAGCACCTCCCTGACCCTGTCCTTATACAAGCCCGCCCTCCACCCGCTCGGCCCTCTTCTCCAAACGCCTCTTCCCCATCGCCGCAGCTTTCCCGCGGCAGGGCGAGAACCCCAGTTCCAGCAGGGGAAGGCGAAGAAGCTCCCGCAGCTCTTCGCGCAAGCTCTCCCGGCCTCTGACGCCCAGCGCCTCCAGGCCGGCGCGGCTCGTCTCCAACAACAGTTCGCCCCGCCCCTTCCAGCGCAACCTGATATCGAGAAGGCCTTTTTCCCGCAGCAGGTCCTCGGCCTCGTCCACGAACCGCAACTCCTCCGGTGAAAGCCGGTGTCCCCCGGGAAACCGCGTGGCCAGGCAGCTGTTGGACGGGCGGATGAAATCTCGCAGGCCCAGGCGGCGAAGGGATTCCTCCACCTCTTCCCGCCCCATGCCCGACTCTCTCAGAGGGCTGCGCGCTCCCAACTCCTTGACCGCCCGCATGCCGGGACGGCCGCTCTCGTCGTCGTCGGCGCGCGAGCCCTCCAGGATCCAGGCGAAGCCCTCTTGGTCGGCCAGGCCTCGCATCGCCTGCAGGCGCACGCGCTTGCAGTGATAACAGCGCGAGGCCAGGTTGTTCAGCACATCGGGGTGGCCCATCTCTCCCGCCTCCACCAGGCGGTGGGGGAACCCCAGCGCCGCGGCGATCTCTCGGGCCATAAGCAGGTCGCTGCGCGGAAGAAGGGGCGAGACCGCCGTGACCGCCAGTATGGGGACGCCCGCCTCGCGCGCCGCCGCCGCAAGGAGCGCGGAGTCGGTCCCTCCCGAGAAAGCCAACAGCCCGCCCCCGCAGCGGTCGAGGATCTCCAGCAGCAGCTCGTATCCTCCCATGGGTCGATTATACCCCCAAGCCGCGCCTTCCCGGTTTTTCCGCGCCTCAGCCCCGAAGCCCGATGAAGCCGAGCCAGGGAGCGGTTGTATCGGTATTCCCGTGAATAAAAGAGCATCGCGAGGCCCAGGGCCCGGCTGAGACAACGGGAGGGGGAGACGTTGGGTTTATAATCGGTTGGAGGGAAGGGAGGTTCGGGCGGGCCGGCCCGATGCCGGGAAGAAACGTACGGAGGAACGGAGAGGCCGTGGAGCCCTTCAAGGTGGTGGAAGGGGTTTATCAGGTGGGCGGCGCGGAACTGAGCGCGCCGGAGGACTGCTCCGTGTATCTACTGGACCTGGGGGCCCCCGTGCTTATAGACGCCGGGGCGGGAGGGGATCCCGCCAAGCTGCTCCGCAATCTGGAGAAGCTGGGTTACGGCCCCGGCGACATCAAGGCCCTGGTCATCACCCACGCCCACATCGACCATGCCGGTGGCGCCGCTTTTCTCGCGGAGAAACTGGGTTTGCCCGTTTACGCCCACCGTTTCGAGGCGGAGGTGCTGGAACAGGGGGATGAGCGCCGTTCCGCCGCCGACCTCTACGGGATGCGGCTGCAGCCTTGCAAGGTGGCCCACCGCCTGGAGGGGGAGGGCGGCATCATCCCCTGGGGGTTCTCCCCGCTGCACTGGCTGCACACCCCTGGGCACACCCCCGGCTCCATATCCCTATGGGCACAGGCGGGGATCAACAAGGTCCTCTTCGCGCAGGACGTGCACGGCCCCTTCCACCGGGCCTTCGGATCCGACCTGGACGAGTGGGAGAGGTCCATGCGCGGGCTGCTGGAGCTGGAGGCGGACGTTCTCTGCGAGGGCCACTTCGGGGTGTTCCGCCCGGCCTCCGAGGTCCGCTCCTACATCCAGTATTACCTGCGCAGCTACGGACGCCTGTAGGGGGCTTGACGGGGAAGCCGAGCCACAGCCCCGGAGGCGGCCGCCGGGATTTCGGGCCGAGGAATCAGCGATTCCGCGTCGCTCCGAGGAGAGAAGGCGCGCGGCGGCCCCTCAGCCTCCCGTCTCCGCATTGCGGAAGCTTGACTGCTGAAGACGCCGGGATTATGATTTATATATCGAATCGATATATAATTACGATATATAAAAAAGATATATCCGGAAAATCCGTGAAGCGGTAGCGAGAGCATGATAGCACGAGGGGGAAGGCCGGTAAAGTGATCGAATTGGCCATTCTGGGAGCCCTGAAGGAAAGGCCCATGCACGGATACGAGCTGAAAAAGCGCCTTTCCGGCACCCTGGGACATTTCTGGTCGCTCAGCTTCGGCTCGCTCTACCCCGCCCTCAAGCGCCTGGAGTCGGCCAGGGCCATCGAGAAGGCCTACGCCGTCAAGGAGAAGACCCGCAACCGCTACGTCTACCGCATAACCCCGGAGGGTGAGGAGCTCTTCAGCCGCCTTCTCTGCGAGCCGGGCTCCCGCGCGGACATCACCGACCCCGACCGCTTCAATCTGCGCATGGCCTTTTTCCGCTACATGGAGCCGGAGACCCGCCTGTGGCTGTTGGAGCGGAGGCGCGCTTATCTGCAGGAGAAGCTGGACGAGATGAAGCGCTCCGGCTGGACGGGCAGGGAAAAAGAGACCGATAAATACCGGCTGGGGCTGACCCGCCACCGCATAGAGATAACCGAGTCGGATATCAGCTGGCTGACCGATCTCATCGAAGGGGAGAGGGGGCTGTTGGTTAGAAAAGGCAGGAAAAGCGGAGCGAGCCGAAAGGAGGGGGGGAAGGAGGAGGACGCTCTGGGACTGATGATGGACGGGCAGGAGGGAAAGATGATCCCCTCCAAGGCCTGATCCCACCGGAAGAAGGACGCAACGCTGAAAGCGCGGATATAGAGGGAGTTGTCCGGAGCCGCCGCGGCGCGCGGCGGATGCGGACAAGCGCCGATAGACGGTAGGGAGGTAAGAGATGGGAAAGGTTAGAGTGGCCATAGTGGGAGTGGGCAACTGCGCCTGCTCGCTGGTGCAGGGCAGGGAATATTATCGGGACGCCGAGGACGGCGAGCTGGTGCCCGGGCTCATGCACGTGAAGGTGGGCGACTACCACGTCGGCGACATCGAGTTCGCATGCGCCTTCGACGTGGATGCATGCAAAGTGGGGAAGGACGTCTCCGAGGCCATATTCTGCGGCCACAACAACACCATCGACTTTCTCGGCAAGAAAGGGCGAAAGGTGCCCCACCTCGGCGCTCCGGTTTACCGCGGGCATACCCTGGACGGGTTGGGGAGGTATTACCGTGAGGAGATAACGGAATCCGCAGCCGCTCCGGTTGATGTGGCGGAGATGCTGCGCCGCCATCAGGTGGACGTGCTCATCAACTACCTGCCGGTGGGCAGCGAGAAGGCCACTCGCTTCTACATCGAGGAAGCGCTTAGGGCGGGATGCGGGGTGGTCAACTGCATCCCCGTTTTCATCGCCAAAGACAAAGCGTGGCAGGAGAGGTTCCGCAAGCGCGGCCTTCCCATCATCGGCGATGATATAAAGTCCCAGGTGGGGGCGACCATAGTCCACCGCGTGCTGGCCAAGCTGTTCAACGACCGCGGGGTGCAGCTCGAGCGCACCTCCCAGCTGAACGTGGGCGGCAACATGGATTTCATGAACATGCTGGAACGGGAGAGGCTGGAATCCAAGAAGATATCAAAGACCGACTCGGTCAGATCCCAGTTAAACCACGACATCAACAACCGCGACATCTACATAGGCCCCAGCGACTATGTCCCTTGGCTGGATGACCGCAAGTGGGCTTACATCCGTCTGGAGGGCACGGAGTTCGGTGACGTGCCCATCAATATCGAGTTCAAGCTGGAGGTGTGGGACTCGCCGAATTCCGCCGGTATAGTCATAGACGCGGTGCGCTGCTGTAAGCTGGCCATGGACCGCGGCCTCAGCGGGGCCCTTGTCTTCCCCTCGGCATACTTCATGAAGTCGCCCCCTTATCAGTTCGATGACAGCCTGGCGCGTGACCGGGTCGAGGACTTCATCGCGGGGCTTCCCGAGGGCCTTCTCACTTCCGCCGATATTGGGAACGGGAAGCTTCGGGAAGAGGGGAAAGAACTGGTGGAATCCCCCCTGGCCGAATAAAGGCAGAGGGTTGGGGGTGACGAGCTCTATATGAACCCGCGCGGAGTGATGGGGTTTGGAGCGTCGATGAGCATGGCAAGCGCGAACGGCTCGCATTACTCCCGCTTGGGAGACCCCGTCTGGGTGCGTTGTTATTCCGGTCACCGCCATGCGGAGAGGCCCCTCTCCTTCGTCCATCACGAACGGGAGTACCGGGTGATCGACTTGGAGAGCTCCTGGTTCGAGGAGGATGCGGAAGGCGGCGCCCTGACGCGCAAGGCCTGCTTTCGCGTGAGGGCGGATGACGGAAACCTCTACGTGCTCAGCCGCCGCGAGATGGACGACGCCTGGACGCTTGAGCGAGCGCTCTATCTCGCCTGAGGGACGGAGAGATCAATGCCGAGCGGCGCGCGTCAGAGCCGCGTCTGTTCCATGACGTAGCCCAGACGGATGTAAGTCATCCTTTGGAGGATGAGAGGACATGGAGCGGACCATAGAGGGAGTCAGGATAAAGGGCCTCATCCGCCACTGCGACGAGAGGGGCTTCTTCCTGGAGATTCTGCGCGATGATGACGGCTTGCTGAGCCGCTTCGGGCAGACCTCTTACACGCTCTCCTACCCGGGGGTCATCAAGGCATTTCACTGGCACAGGCATCAGGATGACCTTTGGTTCGTGGCTCACGGCGACGCTTTGGTGGTGCTCTACGACCGCAGGGAGGGTTCCCCCACGCGGGGCGCTTTGCTGGAGCTGGTGATGGGCGAGCAGAACCCCTCGCTCCTTCTTATCCCCGCGGGCGTTGCCCACGGCTACAAGGTCTTGGGAGAGCGACCACTCGGCCTTTTCTACCATACCACCCGTTCCTACGACCGCGATGAACCCGATGAGATGCGCATACCCTATGATGACCCCGATATAGGATACGACTGGGCGAAACGGAGCTGACAAGTCGGCGAGATCGGCTCCTTGCGTCTCACTTCTTCCCATATCGGTGACGAAGACCGTAAAAATCCGGCCAGCGTCTTGTAATGATCTGTGATATCGGCGTCAAACACGCTTGAAATGGATCCGCCGAGGACCGGCAGGGTCCCCGGCGGAGCATCCTCAGGGATTGACTACTTCTTCGCGGCGGGCTTCTTGGCCGCAGGCTTCGCGGCGGGCTTCGCGGCGGGCTTCTTGGCCGCAGGCTTCGCGGCGGGCTTCGCGGCGGGCTTCTTGGCCGCGGGCTTCTTCGCGGCGGGCTTCTTGGCCGCAGGCTTCGCGGCGGGCTTCTTGGCCGCGGGCTTCTTCGCGGCGGGCTTCTTCGCCGCCGGCTTCGTTGCGGCGGGCTTCTTGGCCGCCGGCTTCTTCGCCGCGGGCTTTTTCGCTGTAGCCATCACGCCTCTCCTTTCTCGCTACGGCTTTTACGATCAATATTTTCTACGATGCCGGCCTTTTCCCTTTTCCCCCGAGAACGGTTGCCGAGAACCCCATACCGTCTCCCGCTGTTAAATTAAACAAGTTATATAAAATAATATAAATAAAGACCCCGTGGCCAGGCGAAGAAAGCGTCTTTTGCAGTGGGGCGGCATCGTTGGGAGCAATAGCCCTTGCCAGCCGCGTAAGCAAGAACGCAGCTTCGACCGTCGAGGTGATGGCGGACGGGCCGACAGGGGTGATAACCGCCTCGCTGTCCTCGAGACGATACCTCCGGGGTTCTTGCGGGGCTGTTGCGCACGATGGCGGGTGTCGTTCGGGGCTCTCCCTGCGCTTTATCAGTCGATACCCTGCCTCTCCGTACTCTACTTGCAGTGAAAGAGTGCCCGGGAGCGGCTCACTGCCCCGCTCTCATGGAGAAGCCCCGGCCCGACGCGGGCGCCGGGGTCCTTACTCACCTCGAAGCGAGAGCTCGCCTCGGTCAGGATGTTTTCCGTCGCCGGGGTAAGATGCAAGGGCCGATGGGAACGCCGCTCCTGTGAAGACGGCGGCTGCCGAAAAAAAGGAAAAGGGTATCGGACCGTGAGTGGCTCATAGGGCCTGCTGCACGGAAAAGGCGGTTCGGTATATAATCTATGCGGGAATGGCGTTCGAGAGAATGCGAGTTTTAGGGTTTGCGGCCGACCACTTCATAGTCGACCTCCGTCTTAAGTCGCAGAAGCATGGAGCTCGCAGAACTTGTTGCCATTTCCAGCAGGACGCGACGGTCGGGAGGAGGTCGAGCGATGAAGAAAACCTTGGAAGTGAGCGCGAGGTCATGGTCGGCGTTCTTTCTTTGCGCGCTGACGGCGCTGGCCGCCCTGGCGGCCGCTCCCCGCCACAAGGCCAAAGCGGCTGTCGACACCGGGCCCGTCCTGCTGGTCTCCAGGAACGCGAGCGGCGCGGAAGGCAATGCTCTTTCGCTATACCCCAGCATCAGCGGAGGCGGCAGGTACGTGGCCTTCGAGTCCGAGGCGGACAACCTTATCCCGGGCGCCAGCGGCCTTCATATCTACCGTAAGGACGTCGCCTCGGGCGAGATATCGCTCTGCTCCGCGTCCGGCGAGGGGGTGGAAGGCAACAGTAGCAGCTATTTGCCCAGCATCAGCGCGGACGGCACCTACGTGGCTTTCCAATCGTACTCGAGCAACCTCATTCCCGGCCATCCCACCACCCATCTGCAGGTGTTCCGCAAGGACCTGGTGACGGGAGAGGTGATGCTCTGCTCCGCCAGGTCGGACGGGGTGCAGGGCAACAGCAACAGCTTTAACCCTTCCATCAGCGCCGACGGGCGCTACGTGGCCTTCTCCTCCATCTCCGACAACCTCATACCTTCAGCGGCGATCTCCGGGCAGCAAATCTACCGCAAGGATCTGGCCACGGGCGAGATCGTGCTGGTCTCCTCTTCGCTACAGGGGACCAAAGGGGACGGGGTTTCATCCTTCCCGTCCATCAATTCGGACGGCAGATACATCGCGTTCGAATCAGAGGCGGACAACCTGGTCCCCGGCGTCTCCAGCGCTTTCTCCCAAGTCTACCGCAAGGATGTGGTTTCCGGGAAGATCATGCTGGCCTCCTCCTCATCGGCGGGATCGCAGGGAAACGGTGAAAGCGCCCATCCCGACATATCCGCCGACGGCCGCTTCGTGGCTTTCAAATCTGAATCGGGGAACCTTACGCCCGGCGTTTCCGTCGGGCGGCAGCACGCTTACCGGAAGGACTTGCAGAGTGGGGCGGTCAACCTGTGTTCCTCCACGGTTGCGGGGGCGCAGGGCAACGATCATAGCTGCATCAATGACGGCCCCTCCATCTCCGCTGACGGTGCGTATGTCTCATTCGAGACAAAGGCCACCAACCTGAGCTCTTTCATAGTGAGCGGGAAAAATGCCATCGTACGCAAACACGTCATCGACGGCGAAGTCAGTTGCTGCTCAGTCTCCGCGTCGGGGCAGGCGGCGAACGGCAGCAGTTTTTCTTGCGACATCAGCTCCGACGGCAGGTTCGTCGCCTTCGACTCCAGGGCCACCAACCTCATCGACGGAGAGACCACCTCCGACCAACAGATCTTCCGAAAAGAACTGCCCCACGAGACCTCTTTCTACTTCGCGGAGGGCTACACCGGCGCCGGTTTCCAGGAGTACCTGTGCCTGGGCAACCCGGGAGGCGCGGATATAGACGTATCCTATTCCTACATCTTCCCGGACGGCCCCGTGCAATACGGCACCCTGAGGGTGCCGGCCGGTTCCCGCGTCACCGTGGACGTGAACTCCACGGTGGGGGCGGGGCGCGAGGTCTCCATCGCCGTTTCCTCCGCTGACCCCTTCTCGGCCGAGCGCCCCATGTACTTCGACTACGGATCGGGGTGGACGGGCGGCCACGACGCGCTGGGTGCCCCCCGAACCAACACTTCCTTCTACTTCGCGGAGGGCTACACCGGCCCCGGCTTCGAGCAGTGGGTCTGCGTGCTCAATCCCGGCGGCGCCGATGCCTCCCTGGATTTCCGCTTCCAGACCCAGGAGGAAGGCGAGGTCCTCAAGACCGGCTACACGGTGCCGGCCAATTCCCGCCGCACCTTCAAGGTCAACGAGGTGCTGGGCGCGGGTTACCAGAACTCTCTGCAGCTGTCTTCCGACCAGCCCATCGTGGCGGAACGCCCCATCTACTTCGAATACGGTGGCACCGCCGGATATGACTGGACCGGCGGCCACTGCGTGATGGGCACCGACTATCTCAAGCGCGAGTACTACTTCGCCGAGGGCTATACCGGGCCCGGCTTCGAGGAGTGGCTGACCCTGCAGAACCCCAACCCCCTGGCCGTCCTGGTCACCGCCGTCTATCAGTTCGGCGACGGAGCCACCCCCCTGAAGATCGACTACAGCATCCCCGCGGGCACCCGCAAGACCGTGTTCGTCCCCGACGAAGTGGGGTTGAACCGGGACGTGTCGGTCAAGCTCATCTGCGACTCCCCCTTCCTGGCGGAGCGGCCCATGTATTTCCGCTACTCGGGAACGGGCGGGTATGGCTGGACCGGCGGCCACTGCGTCATCGGCGCCTCCTTCCGCCGCAAAGACCTCTTCTTCGCGGAAGGGTACACGGGGCCGGGCTTCGAGGAGTGGCTGTGCATCCAGAACCCCGGCGCCGCCACCGCGCACCTGCGCATAACCTACTACACCCAAGAGGAGGGAAAGCTGGAGGAGCGCTACGTGGACGTCGCCTCCGCCTCGCGCATGACCCTGAACGTCAACGCCCACGCTGGGCCGGGATACCAGCTCTCCAGCCGCGTGGAGGTCACCTCGGGTTCGTGGATAATCGTGGAACGGCCGATGTATTTCAACTACAACGGATGGACCGGCGGCCACGACGTGGTGGGCTACGGCCTCTGAACGGTGTCGACCCCACACATTCCGCATCCCCATTAAGCGGCCATGGAAGCGGCTCCCATTTGGGGAGCAGGCGATAAAGGGTTAACGCGAACTCCCGCTTGCCGCAGGCAGGAAAATGGAAGCGGCTCCCATTTGGGGAGCAGGCGATAAAGGCCGGGGTTTTCAGGTAATCGCTAAGGGCCGGGCCTTATAGCTCCGAACCTCCGCTCGCGCCGGGCGTAATCGCGCAGGGCCTCCTCCAGGTGGGGGGCCCGGAAATCGGGCCAGAGCGCGTCGCAGAAGAAGAACTCCGCGTAGGCGCAGTGCCAGAGCATGAAATTGGAGAGACGCCTCTCCCCGCCGGTACGGATGAGCAGGTCTATGTCGGGCAGCTCCGGACGGTAGAAGCGGCTGCGCAGGGCGGCCTCGTCCAGATCGTCCTCGCGCAGCTTCCCGGATGCCATGTCCTCCGCGGCCCGCAGGGCCGCCTCGAATATCTCGCGCCTTCCGCCGTAGTTGAACGCTATGGTCAGGGTGAGCGCGGCGTTGCCGGCGGTGGCTTCCGCCGCCAGGTCGAACCAGGCGAGCACGTCGTCGGGTAGCCCTTCCCTCAGGCCCAGATGCAGCAGGCGCACTCCCAGGGAGTTGAACTCCTCCAACCGCCTCTGCAGCACGTCGCGGCTCATGTTCACCAGGAAATCCACTTCCTCGGGGGGGCGCCCCCAGTTCTCGGTGGAGAAGGCGAAGAGGGTCAGCCAGGGAATCCTCCGGCGCACGCACTCGCGCACCGTTTCCATGATGGAGGCCTCTCCGGCCCGGTGGCCTTCCACGCGGGGCAGCCCGCGGGCCTCGGCCCAGCGGCCGTTACCGTCCATGATTATCCCTATATGGCCGGGGACGTTCTCGTCCAAAGCAACCCCACCTTCAAGCCGTGAGCAGCCTCTCCTGCCGACTGACAGAATGATAGCACAGCCCTGCAGCCAATGCTTTTCCCGGTGAAGCTCCCTTTAAGGGAAGGGCTTGGGGGCGGCCGAGGCGGGCTGCGGACGGTGGCGCTGCCGTTTATAATCGTCGTAAGACGGTCGGAGGAAGGGGGTATCCGTGAGCGATTCTCGTGAGCGGGAACTGCGGGAGGAGATATGCGCGGTAGGAAGGCGCTTGTGGGAAAGGGGCTTGGCCTCCGCCAATTCCGGGAACATCTCCGCGCGCTTGAGCCCGGATGAGGTGCTCATAACCCCCACCCTGGTCAGCAAGGGCTTCATGCACCCCCGCCAGATCCTGGCGGTGGACCTGGAGGGAAAAGTACTGCGAGGGGAGGGGCAACCCACCACCGAAACGCCCATGCATCTGGGCATATACAGGGAATCGGCAGAGGTCGGAGCCGTGGTGCACGCCCATCCCCCCACCGCCACCGCCTTCGCCGTGGCCGGCAGGCCGCTGGAACTCCACCTGGTGCCGGAGGCCGTGCTCTTCCTGGGAGAGGTTCCCCTGGTCCCCTTCCAGTTCCCCGGCTCCCCCCAGCTGGCGGAGTCGGTGCTGCCTTACCTGCGGGATCACGACGCGGTCCTTCTGGAGAACCACGGGGCGCTGGCCTGGGGCGGCGACCTCACTCAGGCCTGGCACCGTATGGAGACCCTGGAGTTCTGCGCCGAGGTGACCATGGTCGCCACCGTCCTGGGGGGCGCCAGGGAGCTGCCTCCCGATGCCCTCCAGGGGCTGCTGGCGCTGCGCCGCATGATGAAGAGCGGCCGCTCCGGCGATAATGTAAAATGATCCGGATGGACGAGCGGGACAAGAGGGAGGACGGGGAGCTCATAGAGGCCTTCCTGAAGGGCGACCAAGGGGCTTTCGAGGAGCTGGTCTGCCGCTACGAGTCCCAGGTCTACAACCTCTCTTACCGCTTGCTGGGCGACCCCAATGATGCCTATGACGCATGTCAGGAAGTGTTCATCCTGCTCTTCCGCAAGCTGAACACCTTCCGCTCCGAGGCCCGCTTCTCTACCTGGCTCTATCGGGTGACCACCAACGCATGCCGCGACCTCCGGCGCAGGAAGCGGCATGCCCTGTCGCTTTCGGGCAGAGGAGAGGACGACCAGCTCGATTGGGAGGAGGTCCTGCCGGCCGAGCAGGCGTCACCCGACGACCTGCTGGTGAGCCTGGAGCAGAGAGAGAGGGTGCAATGGGGCATCCGGCGGCTTCCCGAGAGGTTCCGCGAGATCGTGGTTCTCCACGACATCGAGGGGTACAACTACGCGGAGGTCTCGGAGATACTGGGCATATCCCTGGGCACGGTGAAGTCGCGGCTGAACCGGGCCCGCAGGAGGCTGGCCGCCGAGCTGGCCGCCCTGAGGGAGCCGGAAGAGGCGCGAGCCGCGAAGGGAACGGAGGAGGGCGGCGGTCCATCTAATCCCTTGGATGGAGGGGAGCCGCCGCACCGACGGGCTTCCCTAAACGCCGTCGCGGAGAAGGAACCGGAAGAGAGGGAAGAGGCTTGAACCATCCGCGCATCAAGCGGGATCTTTCCGCTTTCCTGGACGGGGAGCTCGGGGAGCGGCGCAGCCGTGAGATCTCGCTGCACCTCGAACGCTGCGCGGGGTGCAGGGAGGCGGTGGAGGAATTACGCCTCTTGCGGGAGGCCGTGTCCTCCCTTCCCCGCAGGGGCCTGAGCGAGGAGGGGCACCGCCGCCTGATGTCCGGCCTGTCCGAAGCGGCGAGGGAAAGGGAAGATGAGGAGCGCGTGAAGAGGGCGGCCGTCATCCCCAGGATGGCCACCGCCGCGGCGGTGCTGCTGGCCCTGCTGGTCGTGACCATAGCGGTCATGACCACCCCTGTCGGGAGGCAATCGGTCAGACAGGAGGGAGAACGAGGAGAGGAGGCCTCCCCTTCGGTCTCGGGGGCTGAAAGCGCTGAACGCAACGCGGCGGGTGGAGTCGATAAAGCTGGGCGGGAGGATGGCGGGGCTCCTGCCGCAGCGGTCTCCCAATACTCGGGGGAGCTGCTGACGGCGATCCCCGTGCCCCACTTTGAGCATGCAGGAAGGGATTACACGGAAGAGCAGGCGAACGAGTACTCGGCCGACCTCGGGACGCGGCTAGATTTCTACTCCGGCTTTTGGCATCCCTCCCCTCCATCCGATGAGCTGGTGGCGGAGGCGAGGCGGCGCTGCAGGGAGAGCCTTGAGGATCAGGCCCTGAGGAGCGGCCGGGACGCAAAGGGGCTTTTGAGGGCGCTGGATTCCATCGAAACAGCCATGGGCCCCAAGGCCTCGGAGGCGCTTCCCTGCTTCGTGGAGGAGGCGACTTACCGCGGGAAGAGGGTTTTCATCATCTCCTGCAGCAGGCCCGACGATTCCCTGCTCTTCACCGACAGCGACCTGGTCTCGCTGGTCAACCTCATCAGGCAGTCCACGCCTGACGGGCTTATGCGCAGCAGCGATGCCCAGCTGGAGATAGCCGCTTCGCTGATGCCCTCTCCCCGTTTCAACGCGGCGCTGCCCCTGAGGGAAGCTGAGGCGCAGGATGTGAGCGCCGAGGCCTGCGCCCTGGGCGATTTCCAAGCGGTCCTGCACGCGCTGGCCTCAGAGAACAATCTGGTCTCTTACCTGAGGGAGGTCTCTCGGCTGGATTCGGGCCACCTGCTGGCAACGCTGTTCCGGGAGCTGGGCTCCCCCCTTCAGATCAGCAGCCGTCTTCTCGAACTGCTCACCATGCGGGTATGGATGGTGGATGCCGCAAGCGGCGAGGTGCTGTCGCGGCCCTCCCGCTGAAAGCCCCGCTATCCCTGCCGCGCCTGAAAAGGGGATCGACTGACAAGCTGCGAGCCGTCGATGCAATCTGCGCCGCGGCCGACGGCGGGGACAGATGTCTTGATCCGGGCCCGCGCTCGGCGCTCTGGCGCCCGTCCCGCATGGTTGATCAAAAGAAAGGGCCCCGCGAGAAGCGGGGCCTTGACGGCTCGAGCCCGGCTCAGAAACAGAACAGCTGGCAGGGATCGACCTCGTTTCGCAGGATGTACAGCTCTTCCTCCGTGGGCTTCTCCGTCTCGTGCACGTCGTCGTCCACCAACAGCTCGAATCCGGTGAACTCCTGGATGACCTCCACGGTCACCCCCGGGTGATAGGAGAGCAGCTTCATGCGGCAGGTCTCCTCGTCGAAGCCCATAACCCCCAGGTGGGAGAGCACTCGCCAGGGGCCGCCCCCCACCAACCCGGCCCTCTCCCTGGCTCCGGGGCCGTCCAGGAAGCCGGGGGTGGTGATGTAGTCCACCCTTTCCGGGAAGCGCTGCGGCAGGTGCAGCCCCATGAAGATGACCCTCTGGCACAGGGAGGCGATGTCGTTGGCCCCCCCCGAACCGGTCAGGCGCACCGTGGGCTTGTCGTAGGGGCCTATGCAAGTGGCGTTGATGTTGCCGTACATGTCTATCTGCGCCCCGCCCAGGAACCCCACGTCGGCGTAGCCGGCGCGGGAATGGCCGAACACCGAGGACATGGAGAGGATCACCGGGGCCTTGTAGAGGGTCCAGGGGTCCGCCACCGACCAGGGCAGCTGACGGGGCTGGGGGTCCACGGCGCCGCACTCGTAGATGGCCATCATGTTGGGGGCGTGCAGCTTCTTGGCCAGCATCGCGCCCACCAGGGGCAGCCCCGTGCCCACGAAGACGCTCTCGCCGTCCTTGAGCAGACGGGCGGCCACGCAGGCCAGCAACTCGCGCGGGGTGTACTGTATGTCGCTCATCTTCATCCCCCCCTATATGGCCCTCTTGGCCACTTCCTCATAGCGCCAGTCGCGCTCGCCGCCGATGCCCCAGGAGCCGATGTTGTAAAAGGCGGCGTCGCAGGCCAGCTGCTCCAGGCGCTTCACGTAATCGAGGACGTTGAGGCCCTCCTCCTCCGCCGCCAGCTGTATCATCTCATAGACGTCCTTGGTGCCGTAGATGTACCTGTCTATCCAGTTCCTGGTGGCTTCGGGCGTCTTCCACTCTATGCGCACCACCCTTTCCTGCAGGCGCCGGTCGAAGTAGTACATGCCGGGCATGTCCCCCGGCCACGCCCCGAAGGGGACCTCGCAGACCGCGTCCACGCAGTAATGGGGGATGATCACCTGATAGGGGTTGGAGCGGATGTCCAGCGTGTCCACTATGCGCTCACAGGTGACCACCACCTTGCGGGCGGCCACGGCTATGGCGGTGTCGTTGACCGAGGCTCCCCATATGCGGGAGTTGCCGTATTTGTCCGCGTGGTGCACGTGGAATATGGCCACGTCGGGGTAGATGGCCGGCACCAGGCAGACCGGCTCGCCCGTCCAGGGGTCGCTCTCCACCTTGATGTAGGGATTGGTCTTGATTATGTCCGTGCCCAGCATGCTCTTGCAGGCGACGTAGTTGAGCCCCTGCTCCGCCGCCCGCAGGGCCAGGGCCAGCCCGCCGTGGCTCCATTCCGAATAGACCTTGAGGGTGCCCGCCTCCACCCCTCGGCGGAAGGTGGAGATGAGGCCGCGCATCTCCACGCCCACGTAGGCCACATGCGCCCCCTCCATGCCTCCGTACTCGTGCCAGACGTTGTTCAGCCCGCCCGGGGTGAAGATGCCCACCAGGTCCTTCTTCTTCTGGCGGCCGATCTCCCAGTAGGCGCCCAGGGGGCCGCGCACGTAGGCGAAACCGGTCTCGATGATGGAGTCGCCGTCCTCCACGAACTGGGCGATGGCGTCCTTCAGCGGCATGCGCTTGTCCTTCTCCGCCCGGGATTTCTTGAGTTTCCATTCCCGCGCGTACTGGTGGTCAAAGAGTCGTTCGTTGGCATGGGGCATGCTCAACACCTCCCGTTCTCATAGCGCGTCCCCTCCTTCACCGACGACTTTTCCCGAAGGAATCGAAGGCCCCGGCGGTGATGCGCATCGCCGGGGCCGAGCTGTCTTTCGCGATATCGATGTCGGACCGGCCTTTTTCGTGCCGGCCGGGCCTTTCACTTCGCGGCTCTTGGGCTGCGTATGCTGTTTCGAATGACGCCGCTCCATGCGATCTTCCATCCGTTCCGTCGCGCGTGACTCGTTCCGCGTGAAAATATGATATAGGCGGCTCCCGCGAAAGTCCACCTTCAAAAGGGACCGGGCCCAGACCTTCAATTTTTTTCGCACCCACGCGGATATGCGCCGGGGGAAGTGCCGCGAGGCGCTGAGCGGGGATGACGCTTATCAAACGACCGCCGCATTTGAAGATCCGTTAAATCGGCGTCCGACACCGGGAGTCAGGGCAGTCGCCGAGTGATGATGATGACGCTCATGCCCATGGGGGCGCCTTTTGTTATGATGAATGGGTGCCGCCGGATGGAAGGAGTCGCCGTGCATGAACTGTCGGTCACCGAGAACATCATCGACATCTGCCTGCGCCACGCCCGGAACCACGGGGCGCGGCGGATAGTACGGATAAACCTGGTGCTGGGGGAGCTGACCGGCATCGTGGACCAGTGCATCACCTTCTATTGGGATATGCTGGCCAAGGACACCATCGCCGCCCAGGCGGAGCTGGTCTTCCGCAAGGTGCCGGTGGTCGCAAGGTGCAGGGAATGCGGTGAGGAATATCGCCCCGAGAACCTGGAGCTGCGCTGCCCGAGATGCGGGGGCGAGCAGGCGGAGCTGGTGTCCGGCCGAGAGTTCAGGGTCGAATCCATAGAGGTGGATTAGGGGGGTCGGGCAACATGGAGATCGAGGTGCTGGAAGGGGTCTTCGACGCCAACGAGGAGATCGCCCGCAAGAACCGGGAGAGGTTCCTCGAGGCGGGGGTTTTCGTGATGAACCTCATGGCCAGCCCCGGGGCCGGCAAGACCTCCTTGGTGATGCGCACGGTGGAGGGCCTGCGGGACCGCCTTTCCATAGGGGTCATCGAGGGGGACATCGCCTCGCGGGTGGATGCGGAGAAGCTGAAGGCCGCGGGCGTCCCCGTGGTGCAGATAAACACCGGAGGCGCCTGCCACCTCGACGCCAACATGGTCTCCATGGCCCTGCCCCATCTGGACCTGTCCCGACTGGACCTTCTGATAATCGAGAACGTCGGCAACCTGGTCTGCCCCGCCGAGTTCCAGTTGGGGGAGGACCTGAAGGTGATGATGCTCTCGGTGGCGGAGGGGGACGACAAGCCCCTGAAGTACCCCCTGATGTTCAGCCAGGCCCATGTTCTGGTCATAAACAAGACCGACCTGCTGGGCATGGGGGACTTCGACCCTCAGGTGGTCAGAAAGACGGTCACCGGGATGAACCCGGACATCGTCATCTTCGAGCTGAGCTGCCGCACCGGGGACGGATTGGAGGCCTGGACCTCATACCTGCACGACAGGGTCAGGTGCCGCTGAGGGGCCTGCGCCGTTCCGTTTTTTCGGATTTCCCGCACTTGCGGGAACTGGATGGGGAGGAGAGGCACATGAGCGGAGGGGAGTTGGGAGGGCTGCTCGGCGGGATCGTCGGCGGCGCGCTGGGCATAGCCGGGGGGGTCATCGGGACCTGGTTCTCGCTGCGCAACACCAAAACGGTGGAGGAACGACGTTTCATGGTGCGCATGTCCGCTGCCGTCTGGGCCGGCGGTCTGCTGCTTGCGGTGTTCCTGGTGCTGTGGCTGACGGGCGTCCTACCCCAGGCCGCTTTCCTGGCCGTCTGGATCGCATCGTTGATCGCGCTGGGTCCGGTCATAACCCTGAGCAACAAGAGGCTGGCCCGGCTGCGTGAGGAGGGGACGCCCCGCGATCCCGCATCCTGAGAGGACGCGAGGGCTCACGAGCGTTCAGGAGGGGGTTTGCCTTCGCACGCCTAGCCGCTCTTGCCCGAACGCTTCTTCGCGGGCCCCGAGGGCTTTCCCGCGCCGCCCTTGTCCGCGGCGGTTTTCTTCGCGCCCCGCTGCGCGGGCGGCTTCGACGCGGCCTTCTTCCGACCCGTCTTCCCGCCGCCGCAGCGCTCCTTCAGCCAGCCGGCCACTTTGGGGGCCAGCTCTTTCTGGGAATGGCCGCTCACGTAGATGCCGATGTGCCCGCCGGGGAAGGCGTAGAGGGTCTTGTCCTCCGATCCCACCAGGTCGTTCAGGGGGACCGAGGACGCTGGGGGTACCAGATGGTCCTCGGTGGCGTAGATGTTCAGCAGGGGCATGGTTATGCGCTTGAGGTCGACCTTGCGCCCGCCTATCTCCAGCTCCCCCTTAACCAGCTTGTTCTGCTGGTAGAGGTCCTTCAGGAACTTGCGGTAGGTCTCGCCCGCCTGGGCGGGTGAATCGAATATCCAGTGCTCCATGCGCACGAAATTGGCCACGGTGGCCGGGTCGTCCAGGTTGTCCATCAGCCCCACGTATTTGTCCACCATCAGCTGGAAGGGCTTGAGCATGAGGAAGCCGATGTTCATGAACTCACCGGGGATGATGCCCATCACGTCGACCATGCGGTCTATGTTCATGTGGCGGCTCCATACGTTGAGCAGGCCGTCGGTGGTGTGGAAGTCGATGGGGGTCACCATGGTTATGAGATTGAGTATCTTCTCGGGATAGAGGGCGGCGTAGATGGCGGAGAAGGTCCCTCCCTGGCACACACCCAGCAGGTTGATGCGGTCCTGCCCGGTGGCCGCGCGCACGTGGTCCACCGCGTCGTTCAGATACACGTCGATATAGTCCTCCAGCGTCAGGTAGCGGTCTCCGTGGTCCGGGTATCCCCAGTCGATGATGAAGATGTCCAGCCCCTGTCCCACAAGGTTGCGGATGAGGCTGCGGTCGGACTGCAGGTCCATCATGTACTGGCGGTTGACCAGCGCGTAGCAGATGAGTATGGGGACGGGGCAGGAAAGCGGGCCCTCTTGCACGTAGCGGTACAGCTTCATCTTGTCCTCTTGGAAGACCAGCTCCTTGGGGGTGGGCTCCAGGTCCACCTGCGGGAGGGTCATCAGCACCTCCATGCCCTTCACCAGCTTGCGGCTGACCTCCTCCAGCTCCTGAAGAAAGAACTTGGGGTCGAGGAACTCGCGCAGCATGTTCAACGCCTCCCTTCCTCCACGGGCTCCCTCGATCTTTCCTTGAGCCCGGCCAGCTCCCGTCGAAGCGAGCGCACCTCTTTTTTCAGTTCGTAGACGGTCCGGTAAAGATTGTCCATCTCGCTGCGGTTGGGGAAGGGAAGCTCCTTGGTGGCTTCCTCCAGGAATCTGCGGTAGCTCTCCCGGAAGTTCATCCCTCGTTCGACCAGACGACCCAATAGTCGGGAGAATTCCTCGGTGCGGAAAATCTCCACGTAGACCTCCTCGTTGGTCTGCCACCATATGCGGTAGAGCTCCCGGAAGCTGGATGGACCGTCGCCGCCCGAGCTCGCCGCTTCCGCCAGTTTGGCCTGCAGCTTTTCCATGCCCCGACGGCTCCCCTCCGCCAGCGCCGCGTAGAAATCGGCCAGAGCCATGTTGAACTCCACCATGTCGTCCATGGCCTTGCCGAACTTCTCCACCGCCTCCCGGTAGTAGCCCATGGCCGGCATGCGGAAGAGGCGGCCGAAGCTCTCCTCGTAGGCTCGCCGCCATTCCTCGTATGCCTCGGTGACCCCCTCCATGCCCTGCGCTTCGCCCCGCATCATCTTCCTGCCGCGGCTGAGCATGAGGTCTATCCACGGGGACCAGAAGTGCACCGCCTCGTCCGCCGAGAGGCGAATCACGTCTCCGGAATAAAGATCAGCCACCCACTGCAGGGACTCGGGCATGGCCGCGGCGAAGATGCCCTTGACCATCTCCTCGTATCCCTGCGACCACTTGTGGAAGAGCTCATCGAAGGCCCGGGAGTCGAGCCCCTCCCCTCCCGCTTTTTTCTGCAGCTCTCGCAGGAAGTCGGACCACCAGGCGTAAAGGCGCGTGTAGGTGTCCGCGCTGGAGAGCATGCGGGCGAAGGTGCGGGGGCCGTCTCCCGCCTCCGCCGGAGGAAAACGGCGCATCATCTCCTGAAGATATTCGAACCACTGGCGATAGATCTGGGCGGCCGATTCAAAGCCCGTCCCTTCGCTTTTCTCGCTCTCCGACGAGCCGACGGTGTCCGGTGAAGCCGCCCGCGACCAGGCCTCCATCCAGCGCCGGAATATGTCTCCCTGCAAGGAGGGCCATCTTCCCATGAACTCCACCCAGGGGTTACCAGTTCCTTCCATCACCCTCTCCCTTTCCTGCATCTTGCTCATCGCATGAACGCCGCTCGCAAGGGCTCAGGCGCCCTCGGCCATCAGTTCCCCCATCCGGCGCAGCCCGTCCTCAAGGGTGCGGCGCATCTCCTCCCTGCCCTTGCGCATGCTCTCCATCCACTCGAGGAAGACCTTCTCCCCCTCCTTCTGGATGCTGCCGCCCTGTTCCAGCAGCATCTTCCACATCCTCTCCAGCTGGTCCTGAAGGGAGTTCATGGCGTCGAAGGTCATGCGCATAACCGCGTGCATGCTCTCCAGCATGGCCTTCTGAAGCATCTTCGGGTCCATCCCCACTCCTTTCTCATCGGCAGCCGTCTTTCGGGAAGGATATTACCCCCCTGTCCTCGGCTCGAAACCAGGGAGAGGCCGGGCGGGGCATAGCCGCCGACCTTTTCCGTGATGGTGATGGCCGATACGGCGCTTTCGGGAGGAGCGCCCGCGGTGGCTGGAAGGGCCCGCGTTGCCCCCAAAAGGGATATAATCCCAGAAGAAGCGCGAATCCCTGGCGGAAAGGAGCGGAAGATGGCCTTCTGTCCCGATTGCGGAGAGCAGCTCTCGCCGGATGCCTCGACCTGTCCCCGCTGCGGCGCCCAGATCCAGAGGACCCCGGCTGGGTCCGCCGGCGCCCGTCCCGCAGCGCCGTCCCCGCCCCCGCCGGGTACGGGGGCCTTCCTTCCCCCCGGCCCCGCCTACTCCCAGGGCCCGGCGATGCCCCCGCCCATTCCCCCGACGGGCTTCCCGCCCGTGGCGGCGGTGAAGAAGGGCACCAGCGGCATGGCCGTCGCCTCTCTGGTAATGGGCATCTGCAGCTTCCTGTGCCTGCCCGTCCTCGGCTCCATCCTGGCCATAATCCTCGGCCTGGTGGCCAGAGGCCAGATAAAGAGGGAGAGCGGCCGCCTGGAGGGTAAGGGCCTGGCCGCGGCGGGCATCACGCTGGGCACGCTCTCCCTGGTGCTGATACTGGCGGTGGGCATCCCCGTGGGCATCTGGGTATACAATTTCGTCAAGCAGCCCATCGACACCACCAACCGCTTCATGCAGCACATAGCCGACGGTGAATATGATCAGGCTTACTCCATGCTGCACCCCGATTCGCCCATTCGCGATTATTCCGCCGCCGAGTTCAGGATGAGGATGAAGGAGGAGTTCAAGGACCTCTCCGGCTGGAACGCCAACGGTTTCGAGGCGAGGACGGTGGGAGGCCTGACTTATTACGTGGTCCACGTGGATGTGAAGCAGAGATCGGGCCTGAGCCGGCAGCGGGACTTCTCCCTTCGAAAAGACGAAGGTGAATGGCACATATACGACATCGACTGAGGCCCGCGCGCTGAACCCTTTGATAAGAGCGAGGGCTTTACTGCCTGAAAGCCGTCCGAGGGCCGATGGAAACGGCTGCGCCTACCCCCGGGGACCGCCCCGACCCTCCGTATTTTCCCGGAGCGCCAATGATCGGGCCCCGCCGTTCAAGGTCAGCCCGCGGGCCGCCGATTGGATGTATGAAGGCGAGGATGCGGGCTCAAGAAAGAGTCAGTCCCCAGCGGACCGGGAGGGTCACATGAGAAGGGTAGGGAAGAGCGCCGGGCCCGTCATCCTCGCCTTTTCATCCCTCCTCATCATCCATCTTGCCCTCTTTCCCCTCCGGCCCGCGGCGGCAGCGGGGGAGGGCGGGCCCTCCTGGCACTCATTCGTGTTTTCCCTGGTGCATGAGGACCACGCTCTCCTCCAGAGGGTGGAGGGGGCCGTCAGGTCGCTGTTGCCGGCAGGCGCCTCCTGGGGCGGGGCGGAGCGGCTCTTCGACAGAGTCTTCCGGCTGCGGCTCCCGACCCCCCTCCCCGTCTCCGCCGTCCTCGCGCTGCTGCGGGGGTCCCCGGCGGTGGAATACGCCGAGGCGGACGAGCTCAGGAGTGCCCTGGAGATCCCCGACGATCCCTACTACGGGCAGCAGTGGCACTTCGCTTCCATAAGGGCGGAGGAGGGCTGGGAGGTCACCCGCGGATCCTCCTCGCTGACCATAGCGGTGATCGATACCGGGGTGGATTTGGCCCATCCCGATCTGGCGGGCAGGCTGCTCCAAGGGTATGACTTCGTGGCGGCCGATGAGTATCCTTGGGACGAGAACGGCCACGGCACCCATGTGGCCGGATTGGCCGCGGCGGCCACCGACAACGGCGTGGGAGTGGCCGGGGTGGACTGGAACGCCCGGGTATTGCCGCTGCGGGTGCTGGACGCCTCGGGAAGCGGGTACGATTCGGACATCGCCTCCGCCATCCGATACGCCGCCGACAACGGCGCTGACGTCATCAACCTGAGCCTGGGCTCTTCAACCCCCTCGTACACGCTGCAGAACGCGGTCAGCTACGCCTACGGCAAGGGGGTGGTCATCGTGGCCGCGGCAGGCAACGACGGCTCGGGCAGCGTCTCCTATCCCGCCGCCTACAGCGGGGTCATCGCGGTGGGGGCGTTGGACAGCGGCGACCGCAAGGCCGACTTCTCCAATTACGGCAGCAAGCTGGACCTGATGGCGCCGGGCGTGGGGGTCTATTCCACCTATGCGGGAGGGCGCTATCAGAGCATGAGCGGCACCTCCATGGCCTCGCCGCTGGTGGCCGGGGCGGCCTGCCTGGTGCTGGCGGCGTTTCCCTCGCTCGAGGGGAGGCCGGACGATGTGGCGGGGAAGCTGACCTCCTCCGCTCGCGACCTGGGCGCCGCCGGGTTCGACGAATATTACGGCTACGGGAAGCTGGACCTGGCCTCAGCTCTGAAGGGAGGCGGACCTGAGCCCCCACCACCTCCTCCACCCCCTCCTCCGCCGGGAGACGAGCTCGATTCCATAAGCGGGGGCAGGACCGCCTGGTACCTGGCGGAGGGGTATACCGGCCCCGGGTTCCAGACATGGCTGCTGCTGCAGAACCCCAACACCAGGGAGGCGCGGGTGACCGTGCAGGCGGCCACCTCGCGGGGGGAGAACGATGCGGCGGCCGTCACCATGCCCCCCCAGTCCCGCTGCACCATGAACCTCAACGCGCGCTGGCCGGACCGCGAACTCTCCGCTTACGTGGGCGTGAGCAACGGCGTGGGGATACTGGTGGAGAGGTCCATGTACTTCAACGACGGGGTGCGCGAAGGGGGGCACCGCGTGGCGGCCTCGCCCGAGGCCTCCACCTCCTGGTATTTCGCCGAGGGCTTCACCGGCCCCTCCTTCGACGAGTGGATACTGGTGTTCAACCCCCAGACCGCGGCGCAGAACTGCCTGCTGCGCGTGCTCACCGGCACCGGCGCCATCCTCGAGTTCGAGTACCACCTCCCGGCGCGGTCCCGCGTCACCGTCCACATGAACGAACTGGTGCCGGGCCAGGAGTCCTCCATCCACCTCATCAGCGACCTTCCGGTGGTCGCGGAGCGCTCGATGTATTTCGACTACGGCGGGTCCGGAGACGGTCACGCCAGCATGGGGTGCCGGACGCTCTCATCGGACTGGTACTTCGCCGAGGGATATACCGGCCCCGGTTTCGACGAGTGGATACTGGTCCTTAACCCCTACTATTACTACACGGTGAGCGCCCGCTTCGAGTTCTATTTCCCCGACGGCACCCGTACCTCCCGCACTTACGAACTACCGCCGGTCTCGCGCAACACCTTCAAGGTCAACGACATCGTCGGCTCGCGCGAGGTCTCGGTGCGCCTGACCACGCCGGCTGATTTCCCCGTGCTGGCGGAGAGGGCCATGTACTTCAAATACGCGGGCCGCTGGGGGGGCGGGCACGGCGCCCTCGGCGTTCCGGAGGCCGCCACGACCTGGGGGCTGCCCGAGGGCTACAAGGGACCGGGGTTCGACACCTGGGTCATGGTGATGAACCTCGGGGACGCCGTTTCCTCCACCGCCTTCTACCTGCTCTACCCGGACGGGACCCACGATTACCTCGCTTTCAACATCGCCCCCCATTCCCGCTTCACCCTGCTGGCCGACGAGGTGGCCCGGCAGGACGAGTTCTCGGTGGTGGTGAGCTCGGCCAACGGCCAGCCGCTGGTGGTGGAGAGCTCGCTCTATTTCGGGACCGGCTCTTTTGACGGCGGCTCCTGCGAGTCGGCCCTTTCCCTTTTTCACGATTGAGCCCCGGAGCCCCGGCCGCTGCCCGCCCGGACAGCCGGCGTTTCCCTCAGCTCGTCGGCGGTTTGCGGAAAAGGGCCGCCAGGGAAGAGCCCCACGGCAGGTCCCAGCGGCGCAAGACCCTCGCTTCAACCTCGCCCAGGAACGAAAGGGCGGCGTTGCTGCTCGGCAGTATGGTCTCCATCTGCTGACGGAACCTGCCTCTGCCCCGGATGAGATCCCCCCGCTTCATGTAGAGGAGAACGAAGGGGTGGGCCAGCGCGGCATAGCGGGTCATGCGGACCAGCCGCACCCCGGCGGCGGCCGCCAGTTCATTCACCTGGGAGCGGGAGTAGCGGCGCAGGTGGCCGCACAGGCAGTCGAAGGAGCTGTAGAGGCGGGCGGAGGCGGGCAGGGTCACCAGCAGATATCCCCCCGGTCGGGCCACCCGGGCCAGCTCGCTGAAGGCCAGGGCGTCCAGGCGCACGTGCTCCAGCACGTCCAGACAGGTGATCAGGTCGAAGGATCCGTCCTCATAGGGGAGGTCGCAGGCGTCCGCGAGCCTGGTCCGCTTGAATCCGCGGCGGGCGCAGTATTTGAGTGCCTCCGCCGCGCAGTCGCACCCCTCCGCCTCGCCGTAGGCGCTCAGGAAGTCCAGGTTGCCGCCCGTTCCGCACCCCACGTCGAGCATGCGGGGGGACGCGGGCAGCTCCGCCCGTGCGAGCATCTCCCGGAGCACGGCCCGTCGGGTGCGGAACCACCAGTGCCCCTCCTCCTTCTCGAACAGGCTCCCGTAGGCCTCGCTGCGCAGCCTCATCTTCTTCCTCCTCGCGGCCGGCGTTTCCTTTTCCCTGGTTGGCCGCCTGCCGGGTAAAGTATAATTCAACATATCCGGCAGCACACGGCAGCATCGGGGCAGGTACGCGGGAAAATCGGAGCAGGCCCGGAGGCAGGCCTATCCGTTATCGGATCCGAGAAGGGGGTCGGAGAGCATGGAGAAGAACTTCAAGTGCTGGCCGAAAGGCGTGCCCCGCAATCTGAACTACCCGGAGATACCGGTCTGCGAGATCATCCGTTCCTCGGCCCGGCGGTGGCCCTGGCGCAACGCCATCATCTTCGGGGGCATGGAGATGACCTACGCGGAGCTGGACCAGCTCTCCGACCGCTTTGCCCGCGCCCTGCAGGAGCTGGGAGTGGGCAAGGGCGACCGGGTGGCCATCCACCTGCCCAACTGCCCGCAGTTCGCCATCGCCTACTTCGGCCTGCTCAAGGCGGGGGCGGTTTTCGTCCCCCTGAGCCCCCTGCTGGCGGAGCGGGAGCTCTCCTTCCAGCTCAACGACTCCGGGGCGGAGACCTTCATCGGGCTGGACATCCTCTACGGCGCTCCCCGCAATATCATGGCGGACACGGCGGTGAAACGGGTCATCCTCACCAGCCTGGCCGACGCCTACCCCGCGGTCACCGCGCCGGCGAAGCTGCTCTCGCGCCAGCCCTTCGAGGAGGGGGTTCTGGACTTCTGCGCCCTGCTGGCATCCCATCCGCCGGAGGCGCCTCAGGTCGAGTTCGACTTGAGGAAGGACTTGGCCCACATCGCCTATACCGGGGGAACCACCGGTACCCCCAAGGGGGTCATGCTCACCCACGCCAACGTCATCGCCAACTGCTGCCAGTTCGCCACCTGGTTCGGAGGCGGCGACATCCATTACGAGGAGGGGATCCTAAAGGTAAAGCGCCTGGAGGGGGACGACCCCCACGACCACCCCGTGCGTCTGGCTTCGGAGATATCCCTGGTGGTGGTGCCATGGTTCCACGCCATGGGGGTGCTGGCCTATCTGGCCATGCAGCTTATGGCGGGGATCACCCTGGTGGTCTTCCCCCGCTTCGATCCCGAGGAATACCTGCGGGCCATACCCAAGTTCCGGGCCACCGTGTTCGGCGGGGCGCCGCAGCTCTTCGTCCCCCTGACCGAGCATCCCCTCTTCCCTGAGACGGACATGTCCGAGATCCGCCTGGTGGCCTCGGGGGCGGCCCCCATCCCCCATCATCTCCTCAAGACCATGCTGGACAAGATAGGCGGGGTGGTCTGCGAGGCCTACGGGCTCTCCGAGGTGACCATGGGATGCACTGCCAACCCCCCCAGCCGCGACGGCTTCCGATTGGGATCGGTGGGGCTGCCCATGCAGGACGTGGAGATAAAGATAGTCAACCCCGACAACTACGAGGAGGAGCTGCCGGCGGGGGAGACGGGGGAGATATGCGTGCGCGGCCCCCAGGTCATGCAGGGCTACCTGAACAAGCCGGAGGAGACGGCGGCGGTGCTCAAGCCGGACGGCTGGCTGCTCACCGGGGACATCGGCCGATTCGACGAGGACGGCTACCTCTACATCACCGACCGCAAGAAGGACATGCTCATCTACAAGGGCTACAACGTCTACCCGCGAGATCTCGAGGACGTCATCAACGAGCATCCGGCGGTGGCGCAGAGCGCGGTGGTGGGAAAATACGACGAGCGCTACGGGGACATCCCCGTGGCTTTCGTGCAGCTCAAGCCGAGCCAGCAGGTGAGCGAGGAGGAGCTGCTGGAGTACGCCAATGCGCGCCTTGCGCGCTACAAGAAGATAAAGATGCTGAGGATAGTGGAAGCGCTGCCGGCCAGCGCCGCGGGCAAGGTGCTGCGGCGGGAGCTGCGCGAGGAAGCCCAGAAGCTGGACATAGCCGAGGGATGAGCGCAGGTCGCGACGCTCACTCCTCCAAATTCCCCTTCCCGCTCTGACGCTCCCGCCAGCGGCGCATCACCGGTCCGTCCTCCCTCCAGCAAACGCAGCTGTTGACCAGGCCCAACTGCATGGCGTGCTCGGCCAGCTGTTCCTGGGCCATGTCCTCGTCGAAGTGGCGGCGGACAAAAGCGGCTCGCCCCTGCACGCTGACGTGGCCCATGTTGATGACTAGGTTGGCCAGGTGGGTGCAGCCGCGAGATGAGCCCACCACACCCCGCACCATCTCCGAGAATCCGGGGAGGATGGCCTTTCCCGCCAGTTCGCCCACGACCGCCAGCGCCTCCCGGCATTCGGGCATGGGGGCTCCGGGCATGCGCGCTTCCGCCTTGAGGATGACGCCGTCGGCCACCCGCACCAGCAGCTCCGTCTCCAGGACGTGCAGGGGCTGCCCCTCGCGATGGTCATGCAGATGACCCCGCAGGAGGATGGTCCCTTCCTCCCCCTCCTCCACCTTCACCTCCATGGAGCGGCGGAAGAGCGGGCTCGGGCAGGCCTGTTCCTTGTCTCCGGCCATCAGTAGGAATGGCCCTCCGAGCAGACGGCCTTGCCACCGCTGATGGAGTAACTGCCCCCCATGGGCTCCCGGGGTATGCTGCGCAAGTAAGTCGGCACCAGTTCCTGCAGGCCCCGGGGGTCCTTCCCGTTGGCCGCCCGGTACTGGGAAACGGCCGAGTCTATGGTCCTCAGGTTGGCGCGGCAGGAAGCCAGCTGGGCCGAGTCCCCCGTCTCCGTGCCAGTGGTTCCCGAAGGGGCTTCGCCCTTGTCACCGCCGCCGCAACCCGCCGCCAGAGCCAGGCAGGCAGCGATCATACAGATGACCGTGAACATCAGCAGCCCTTTTCTCACCGCCATCCCGACCTCCTTTTCCAGTCGACCTCGCCGATCCCTCAATTATAGGGGGTGCGGGACCCATATAGTTATACGGGCGTAAGGCCGATGAGAAAAAAGAGGGAAAGGCGCGAGCCGGGGGGTTTCGCGTGAGGGTCCGGGTTCTCTGCGAACGGCTTATGACGGCCCTTTTCATGATGATGCCGTTGGTGATCCTTCCGCTGCCGGCCGGAGCCGCAACGGCTCATATGCGGGTCTGGGTGGTCTCCGACGGCGACAAGGTCCTGCGGGACGAGGTTCCCAGGGATTCTTCGGCCGTGTGGTCGCGGCAGGCCGGCAGGGTGGCCCTGCATGCGGCCAGAGGCGAGAGCGTGGCCTTTCAGGTGATGGTCACGGCGGAGGGAGCGGACCTGCACGGGGTCAATGCGGTCCTGCAGGGACTGGCGGGACCGGGCGGCGGCTTGCCCGCTTCTTGCATAGAGATGTTCCGAGAGCATTACCTGCACGTCACCGAGCCCTCCACGGCCATGTACGGGGAGCAGTCCACCAGCGGACCGGGATGGTATCCGGATCCACTGGTACCCGCGGGCGCTCCCGATGGGGGCCTCCCCTGCGACATATCCGCGGGACTCAACCAGGGGGTCTGGGTGGACATACGCGTGCCCGATGAAGCCCCGCCCGGCATCTACGCCGGCGATCTCAGGGTGATCGCCGCCGGGGAGGCGGAGGTGGTCATCCCCGTGTCGCTGGAGGTATGGGATTTCTCACTGCCCGACGAGACCCACCTCCCCAGCTTTTTCATCTATCAGCCGGATCAGCTCGCGGATGCGCACGGTGTGGCCAAATATTCGGACGAATATCTGAGCATCGAGGCGGAATACGCCCGTATGGCCCGGTCCCATCGCATGAACTTTTCCACTTCCGTATATCCGGAGGTGCAGGGTTCGGGCAGCGGGACCACCATCATCTGGGACTCCTGGCACGACGGGTTCGCCTCCCGCCACCTGGACGGCACCGTTTTCCCCGACGGCAGGGGCAGCGCTCTCTACGCCCTGCCCATAGGACTGGACTTCCCCGACCCATCACAGCACGGGGGTCTCGGCAGCCCGGAGTTCGAGGCCACCTTCACCGCCATGCTCACCCAGTTCGGCGACCACTTCAGGGAGAGGGGCTGGTTCGACCGCTCGTTCCTATATATCGTTGACGAGCCCAACAGCGCCGAGGAATACGATCTGGTGCGCTATTACGGGGACCTCATCGACCGCAGCGGAGCGGGGTTCCCCTTCATGGTGACCGAGGGTCCGACGCCGCAGGACCCGTCCTGGGGGAGCCTCGCCGGCTACGTGGACATATGGTGCTGCGGGGGAAGCGCCTGGCCCGGTCCCATGCAGGCGCGGCAGGCTCTGGGGGAGGGGGCCTGGACCTACAACGGAGGCGAGCCCTACGCCGGCAGCCAGATCATCGACACCCCGGGAGTGGCCATGCGTTCCTGGGGGTGGATAGCGCGTCGCTACGGGGTGGAATGCTGGCTCCTCTGGGACGTCTGTTATTTCCATGACCTCTACAACGGATGTGACTGGAACGACGTCTGGACCGATCCCCTGACCTTCGACCAGCGGCGCGGCGGGGGTTCCTGGCCTGACTGGGGAAACGGGGACGGTACCCTTTTCTACCCGGGCGCGCCGCGGGGCATCGGCGGGCCCGTTTCCTCCCTGCGCATGAAGAACTGGCGCAGGGGTGCGCAGGACTACGAATACATGTGGCTGCTGGACCGGCGGGGGAAGGGCGACCTGGTGCGGGAGCTGTTGGATCAGGTGGTGCCCTATGCCTTCGGGGATGCGGAGGGCAGGCAGACGGGATGGAGCGATGACCCCGCCGCGTGGGAGGCGGCGCGACTGGCCATGGGGGAAGAGCTGGACGGGCACCCCGCCTATCCGTTCAGGTTTTACTTCGCTGAAGGGTACACCGGGGCCGGTTTCCGGGAGTACCTGTGTCTGGGCAATCCGGGGCCCGACCCGGCCTCGGTCCTCATCGAGTATTTCTTCTCGGGCGGGGAGAGAGACTTCCAGACCCTGACCGTACCCCCGGGATCCCGGGCCACCGTGGACGTCAACTCCCGGGTGGGGCCGGGCCGCGAGGTCTCCGCGGTCGTCTACGCCGACCGGACGCTGGGAGCGGAGCGGCCGTCGTATTTCGCCTACGGACCGGGGTGGACCGGAGGGCACGACGTGGTGGGAGTTCACTCTCCCTCAGAGGAATGGTACTTCGCCGAGGGCTATACCGGGCCCGGCTTCGACCAATGGGTCTGCGTGCTGAATCCCGGGGGTGAAGACGCCGCGCTCACCTTCCGCTTCCAGACGGAGGAGGAGGGGGAGGTTATCAGGGAGGGATACCGGGTGGAGGCGGGATCCCGCGCCACCTTCATGGTCAACGAGGTGCTGGGGGAGGGCTACCAGGCCTCCCTTCATCTGCAGTCGGATGAGCCGGTGGTGGCGGAGCGCCCCATGTACTTCTATTATGCGGGCACCGGGGGTTACGGCTGGGACGGCGGGCACTGCGTAGCCGGGGCGGTTGGCCTGGCCCGCGAGTACTTCTTCGCCGAGGGCACCACCCGGGGCGGGTTCGAGGAATGGCTTACGCTGCAGAACCCGGGGGACTCCGGGATCGTGATCCGCGCGCAGTACCAGCTGGGGCCGGGACAGGGGGACCCCGTGCAGCGCGATTATACCGTGGGGGCGGGAAGGCGACTGACGGTGAGGGTGGAGGATGAGGTTGGGGCGGAGAATGACGTCTCGGTGCGCCTGAGCGCGGACGCGGATTTCCTGGCGGAGCGCCCCATGTATTTCCGATACCAGGGCTACGGGGCGGACTGGGACGGCGGGCACTGCGTCATCGGCGCGACCTCCCTCGCCTCCGACGCCTTCTTCGCCGAGGGCTACACCGGTGGGGGGTTCCATACCTGGCTGTGCCTGCAGAATCCAGGGGACGAAACGGCTGACGCGGAGGTGGTCTTCCTGACCCAGGAGGCGGGCGCGCTCTCGCCGGCGCTTATTTCCGTCCCGGCCCGCAGCAGGTTCACGGCAAGGGTGAACGATCTGGCGGGGACGGGTTATCAGCTGTCCATCCTGGTCCGGGTCACCTCGGGACCACCGCTGGCGGCCGAGCGCCCCGTTTACTTCGACCTCGACGGGCTGAACGGCGGCCACGACGCGGTGGGAAGATCCCTGATCCCCGAGACCCTGGCGACGGTGGATGACTTCGCCTATCAGCTGCAGGAAGTGGACCTCACCGTTTTGGGAGACTCCGCCTTCGACCTCGTGGTGATGGATTATTCCTCCGACGGGAGCGAGGAGGGACGATGGTCGGCGGGGCAGGTCGCTTCGCTGAAGCACAGTCCCGGCGGAGACAAAACGCTGCTTTCATATATGAGCATAGGGGAGGCTGAGGACTATCGCTGGTACTGGCGGGACGAATGGGACGCCGACCGCGACGGGTCGCCGGACCCCGGCGCGCCGCCATGGCTGGGGCCGGGCAACCCGGAATGGCCGGGGAACTACAAGGTGCGCTACTGGGATCCCGCATGGCAGGAGATCCTCAAAAGCTACCTGGACAGGATAATCGAAGCTGGCTTCGACGGGGTCTATCTGGACATAATCGACGCCTATGAGTACTGGGGGCCGGGCGGGGAGAGCGGCCTGGAACGCGCTACGGCGGAGGAGGAGATGGTGGAGCTGGTAAGGTCGATAGCCCGGTACTGCAGGGTGGAGAGGGGGCGCGCCGGATTCCTGGTCTTCCCCCAGAACGGTGAGGGGCTGGCGTCGCACCCCGATTACGTCGATGTCGTCTCGGGCATAGGCAAGGAGGACCTCTGGTACATGGACGATGCCCCCCAGCCCGCCGACTACACCGAGAGGGCCCTGGCCTACCTGGACGTCTTCCTGCGGGCGGGGCGCAAGGTGCTGGTGACCGACTACGTGACCGCGCCGGCCCTCATCGATGATCTCTACGCCAGGGCCGAGGCGCGGGGCTATGTCCCCTACGCCACCGTGCGCGACCTTGACTTCCTCACCGTCAACCCCGGCCACGAACCCGACTGAACCCCGCAAACGGGTCCGGTGAACGGCGTCACCGGGACGCGGCGACACGGAGGAAGGTAGCGGCCGCCCGCCGGATCGGACCCTTGGCATTTCCGCCCGTAGCCCGTGTACATGGATCGCTGAGCCCCGACCTCAACCCTTCGCCGGCCCACGGTCACCTTCCCAGAAAAACGGGGAAGGGCAGAGCCAAATTCTTTTCATCGAGAGCAAGGGGCCTGGTGCCCGAGTAGAGCAACACCCCCAGGCGCCACCTTTTTCCCAGGGCTTCCCGACAGTGAAAGAGGCCGGCGAGATCGCGCCTTTCGATACGGGAACCGATTTTCACCTCAATCCCTACCACGTCTTCTCCTCGCTCCAGCAGGAAATCCACCTCGATCCCGTCACTGGTGCGGTAGAAGGAGAGGGAGGTGAGAACGGGGGAGAGGGACAGCGCCTTCCTCAGTTCACCGGCGATGAAGGTCTCCAGCAGGTCGCCTGCCCTCCCCTGCCGTTCTGCCGCTCCCCAATCGCTCAGGCCGGAGAGGTGCATGGCCATGCCCGTGTCGGCCATAAAGACCTTTGGCGTCTTGACCAGACGCTTAGCCCTGCTGGAGTGGTAAGGATGCACGAGGAAAACCTGATAGGTCTGCTCCAGTATGCCGAAATATCTCCTCAAGGTGGCGTAAGGGATACCAGTGTCGCGCGAGAGATCCGAGTAGTTCAAAAGTCTTGCCGTGCGCGCGGCGAGGATGACCATGAGGCGGCCGAACTCGGGGACGCGGGCGATATCGGCGATGTCCCGCAGGTCTCTTTCCACGTAAGTCGCTCTGTAGCTGTTGAACCAGACGGCCCGGGAGGCCGGGGATCCCATCAGGGCCGGCACCGGAAATCCTCCCGAGGTCATGAAATCCCTCATCTCCTCGAGGAGGCCGCGTGACGACGAGGCCGGTAACCGCTCGATGGCGTCACTGGGAGCGCTCGCTGTGAAAAGCGTGTCCAGAACCGAGGGTAGCGGCCTTCTCTTGAATTCCGCCCAGGAGAACGGATGGAGTTCGTGAACCGCGACCCTTCCCGCCAACGTCTCGGAGACCCTGGCCAAGGTGAGCAGGTCCGCTGAGCCGGTCAGCAGGAACATGCCGGGTTCCCTGTTCTCGTCCACCACCAGCTTGACTGCCCTGAGGAGATCGGGCGCCCGTTGCACCTCGTCGATGATCAGAGGCGTTTTCGCCTGACTCAAAAAGCCATCGGGATCGAGAAGGGCGGCGTCCAGGACCGCTCGATCGTCCAGGGTAAGGTAGGCGGCCTTCCAGCCCTTCCTGGTTATCATGGAGGCGAGAGTGGATTTTCCCACCTGCCGGGCTCCGGTTAACAGGACCACTGGGAAGCAGCGGAGTGAATCCAGCAGGATGTCCTGCAAATATCTCTTTATCATGGATAATATTTAATCGCTCAATGGATAATTTGTCAAATGAGGGCGGTAGAAGAGGCGGGCCCGCCGGCCCGCCCCGTGATCCCTGACCTTCGCCCGGCCGCTCAGCCCACCAGGTGGCGGGCGATGACCACCCGCTGCACCTGATTGGTGCCCTCGTAGATCTGGGTTATCTTGGCGTCGCGCATCATCCGCTCCAGCGGGTACTCGGTCATGTACCCGTAGCCGCCGAGTACCTGTACGGCGTCAACGGTCACCTTCATGGCCACGTCGGAGGCGAAGCACTTGGCCATGGCGGAGACCGCCGAGGCCTCGCGGCCCGCCCGCTCCACCAGCGCCGCCGAGTAGTAGACCAGCTGCCGGGCCGCCTCCACCTGCATGGCCATGTCCGCCAGCATGAACTGTATGCCCTGCAGGCGGGCGATGGGCCCTCCGAACTGCACCCTCTCCTTGGCGTAGGCCACCGCGTGGTCCAGAGCTCCCTGGGCGATGCCCACCGCCTGGGCGCCGATGGAGGGGCGGGTGCGGTCCAGGGTCATCATGGCGATCTTGAAGCCCTCGCCCTCCCTGCCCAGCAGGTTCTCCGCCGGCACCTCCATGTCCGTGAAGACCAGCTCGGAGGTCTGGGAGCCGCGGATTCCCATCTTGTGCTCTATCTTGCCCACCTCGAAACCGGGGAAATCCTTCTCCACGATGAAGGCGCTGATGCCCTTGACCCCCGCCGATTCATCGGTCTTGGCGAAAACGGAATAGGTATCGGCGATGCCCCCGTTGGTGATGAAGCACTTCTGGCCGTTGATGACATAGACGTCCCCTTTGCGCACCGCCCGGGTGGACATGGCGGCGGCATCGGATCCGGCCCCCGGTTCGGTGAGCCCGAAGGCGCACTGCTTCTCCCCCCGGGCCAGCGGCGGTATGTACTTCTTCAGCTGCTGGTCGCTGCCAGCGAGCATGATGGGAGTGGAGCCCAGCTTGCACACTCCCAGGATGAGGCTGGTGTTGGTGCAAACGCGGGCCAGCTCCTCGATGGCGATGCAGATGGATAGCAGGTCCGCGCCCTCCCCGTCCAGCTCCTCGGGAAAGCACATGGCCAGCAGGCCGTTGTCCCGCAGCAGCTCGAACATGTCCCAAGGGTATTCGCCCGCCGCATCGATCTCCGCCGCCCGCGGCTCCACCTTCTCCTTGGCCAGCTGCCTCACCGTCTGCTGGAGCAGTTTCTGCTCCTCGGTCAGCTCGTACATGATCCCCTCCTGTTCCTCGTACGCCTCGAATGGTGGAGGCGAGGCCGTCCCGCGGCCTCAGCCCACCCTGATTATCATGGAATCGCCCTGGCCGCCGCCGCCGCAGATGCCCGCTCCGCCGTAGCCCCCGCCCCGGCGCCTCAGCTCGTAGGCCAGGGTGGTGACGATGCGGGCTCCGCTCACCCCGATGGGATGCCCGAAGGCGATGGCCCCGCCGTTGACGTTGATGTTCTCGGCCGTCTCGGGGTCAAGGCCCAGCATGCGGGTGGAATGCCAGCACACCGTGGCGAAGGCCTCGTTTATCTCCAGCAGCTTGAGGTCGGATACCTTCAGCCCCGCTTTGTCCAGGGCATGCCGCATGGAGTTGGCGGGGACCTCGCAGAGGTTGGTGTACTCCCCCGCCGTCCACCCGTAGGAGACGATGGCGCACAGCGGCTCCAGCCCCAGCTCCTTGGCCTTATCCGCTGTCATGAGCACGGCGGCGCAGGCCCCGTCGTTTATCTGCGAGGCGTTTCCGGCGGTGATCATGCCCTCCTTGTCGAAGGCGGGCCGCAGGGCGGCGAGCTTCTCCACGGTGGTGTCGGGCCGGACCCCCTCGTCCTTGCTGAACAGGACCGGCTCGCCCTTCTTCTGGGGTATCTCCACGGGGACGATCTCCTCGTCCAGCAGCCCCTTCTCCTGCGCCGCCGCCGCCCGCTGATGGCTGCGGGCCGACCACAGGTCCATCTGCTCGCGGGTGACTCCCAGTTCGCGGGACCAGTTGTCGGTGCCCTTGCCCATGTGGATGTCCTCGAAAGCATCCCACAGTCCGTCCTTGATCATCGCGTCCACCAGCACCCCGTTCCCCATGCGGTAGCCGGAGCGGCCCTGAGGCACCATGTAGGGGGCGTTGGTCATGGACTCCATGCCTCCGGCCACGATGATCTCCGCCTGCTCCGTCTTTATCAGCATATCCGCCATCTCCAGGGCGCTCATGGAGGAGATGCAGACCTTGTTTACGTTGATGGCCCAGGTCTCCTTGGCGATCCCCGCCTTCACCGCCGCCTGTCTGGCCGGTATCTGTCCGCAGTTGGCGGTGAGCACCTGCCCCATGATCACGCAATCCACGGAGGACGGTTCCACCTTCGCCCGCTTCAATGCCTCGGCGATGACGATCCCCCCCAGGTCCATGGCGGAGAATCCCGCCAGGGAACCCTGCATGCGCCCGAAGGGGGTACGGGCCGAGCTGACTATGACCGTTTCCTTCATCCTCTGATCCTCCTTCTCCTGCGGTTCTTCCTACAGCCCCAGCGCGCGGGAGATGACCATGCGCTGGACCTCGCTGGTACCTTCACCTATCTCCAATATCTTGGCGTCCCGGAAGAAGCGGGAGACCGCGTATTCGTTCATGAAACCGTAGCCTCCGAAGATGTGCACCGCCTCGGTGGTGTTGCGCATGTTCGCCTCGGAGGCGAAGAGCTTGGCCATGGCCGCCTCCTTGCTGTGGGGCATTCCGGCGTCGCGCATGGCCGCCGCTTTATAGGTGAGGTTGCGGGCCAGCTCGATGTTGGTGGCCATGTCCGCCAGCTTGAAGGCGATGGCCTGGAAGCTGCCTATGGGCTTTCCGAACTGCTTTCTTTCCTTGGCGTAGCGCAGCGCCTCCTCGAAGGCCCCCTGGGATTGGCCCACGGCCAGGGCGGCGATGGCGATGCGCCCTCCGTCCAGTATGCTCAGGAACTGCTTGAAACCCTGGCCCCGCACGCCGACGAGGTTATCCTCCGGCACCCGGCAGTCGTCGAAGTGGAGCTCGCGGGTATCCGAGGCGTGCCAGCCCACCTTGTGGTATTTGGGGGCTATGGTGTATCCGGGAGTGCCGTTGGGCACGAAGATGGTGGAGATCTCCTTCTTCCCGCCCTCTTTGGTGCCGGTGACCGCGGTGACGGTGACGCCTCCGGTGATTTCAGTCCCCGCGTTGGTGATAAAGCACTTGGTCCCGTTGATCACCCACTGCCCGTTCTCCAGCCGGGCGGTGGTGCGGGTGGCTCCGGCGTCGGAGCCCGCTTCCGGTTCGGTCAGCCCGAAGGCACCGAGCATCTTGCCCTGGGCCATGGGCACCAGCCACTGCCTCTTCTGTTCCTCGGTGCCGAAATAATAAAAGCTGGACTCGCCCAGGGAGGTGTGCGCCTCCACGGTTATGGCGATGGCCCCGTCCAACCGCGCCAGCTCCTCCACGGCGATGCTGTAAGCCAGGTAGTCGCCCCCCGCTCCCCCGTATTCCTCGGGGTAAGGGATGCCCATCAGCCCCATCTCGCCCATCTGCCGCACGATATCGTAGGGGAACTCGCCCCCCTCCCACAACTCCTCCACCCGGGGGCGGATGACCTTCTCGGCGAAGTCGCGCACGGTGCTGCGGAACAGCCGCTTCTCCTCGTCCAGTTCGAACAACAAGCTGCATCACCTGCCTTCATAAGCGCTGTGACCGCGACCGCTTCGCGGCCGTCAAAATAATGGGCCTCAGGGCCGAATGGATTATATAGCATGGGGGTAAGCGAAAAAAGGGGAGGGGCCGCGGCCCCTCCCGACAGGATCGCTGTTGCCTAAGCCGGCTCGAACCACATCAGCAGCATGGGGTGCTCCACCGGCTCCGTGGCATAGGCCACCTTCACCGGCATGCCGGTCTTGATGTTGTCCACCGAGTCTCCCCAGTTGCGCAGCTGATGGGTGAAGTGGGTGTCGGCCCCGTCCATCTTCACCACCGCCAGCACGTAGGGGGTCTCCACCTTCATGAACGCGGGCACGAAGTTGGAGACCGAATAACTGGTGAGGGTGCCGGTGCCCGGGAGTTCCACCCAGGTGGTTATCCCCAGGCAGTCTGCGCACATCGGACGGGGTATGCCCCATACTTTGCCGCATTTCTTACATTTGGTGGTGACGAACTTCCCGTTGGCCAGTTCGATGAAGAACTTGGAGTACTTGCCCAGCACGTGCCTGTAGGTGAAGTCCATCTTCCACTCTATCCGCATGACCTCGCGGAACTCCTCCCAGGGGTCCCCGTCGGGATGCTGGAAGGCCATGGGGTCCTCCGCCTTGTAGACTTCCAGGAGGTTCTTGATAAGCTCGAGTCCCATATTAATCCCTCCTCTCGAAGATGTTGATGACGCAGAAGGTCCCGGTCCCCCCGTGGGAGTCCATGCCCCCGCGCTTGGCGTTGAGCTCCACCTGCCGCTTGGGGTGGGCCTCCTGGCGCAGCTGGCGCAGCACCTCTACCCCCTGGGCGATTCCGGTGGCCCCCACCGGGTGGCCGAAACCGATGAGCCCGCCGGAGGTGTTGGTGGGCAGCTCGCCTCCCAGGTCGAAAACGCCCTGCTCCATGAGCTTGCCGCTCTCGCCCGGCTTGCAGAACCCGAGGTCCTCGTAGCTGACCAGCTCCACCCCGGAGTAGGCGTCGTGCACCTCGAAGCAGTCGAAGTCCTTGAGGGGATCCTTGACCCCGGCCATCTTGTAGGCCTGGGCAGAGGCCTCCCGCTTGCCGCGGAAGTGGGTGATGCCCGGGTAGGGGAAGGGGCGGTCGGCCATGCGCATGAAGTCCGTGCCGCATCCGGTGCCGGTGAGCTCGATGGTGGGCTTCTTCTCCCAGGTGGCGCTGTGCTTCTTGGCCCATTCCTCGGTGGCGAAGATCAGGCACGCCGCCCCGTCGGAGAGCAGGCAGTTGTCAAGCAGCTTGTAGGGGTAGGTGATCATCTTGGAGTTCATCACGTCTTCCACGGTGATGTCCATGGGATAGTGGGCCTTGGGGTTGTACATGGCGTTGCGGTGGTTCTTCACGCTGACCATAGCGAACTGCTCTTCCTTGGTCCCGTACTTCTCCATGTGGCTGACCATCATCATGGCGTAGTAGGCGATGTAGAACCCGGCCACCTGCACCTCCCAGTCGGTGTCGGAGGCCAGGGCGATGAACTGCTGGGCCACGTCGGAAGGGACCTGCCGCCCCATGTTCTCGGCCCCGAAGATTATCATCGAGTCGCAGAGGCCGGACATGATATAAGCGTAGGCGTTGCGGATGGCCAGCCCGCCGGTGCCGCCCCCTCCCTCAACGCGCACGTTGGGCTTGGGGCACATGCCGATGTTGTCGTGGAAGATGGCCCCCGCCTTCAGCTGCTTGTCGAAGTGGTCGCTGAAGTAGCTGGTGGTGGAATGTTCGATGTCCTCGATGCGCGTCCCCGAGTCCTCCAGCGCTTCCAGCACCGCTTCGTTGATCCAGTCGCGCATGTTGCCGTCGGTGCGCTCGGCGGCGAACTTGGATATCCCACCTCCCAACACGAATACCCTTCGCTTCTTTTCCAGGACTTCCATCGCTTTTCCTCCCTCTCTCCTCTATTGATTCGACTACGACTCCTGTTCCAGATGAGGCTCGGCCAGGGCGAAATAGGACCGGGCGATCTCGCGCAGGGCCGCCTCTCTCTCCGGCGGGAGCTCCTTGACCACCTTCGCCGGGACCCCGGCCACCAGGGAATGCGGCGGGACCTCGGTCCTCTCGGTCACCACCGCCCCCGCCGCCACCACGCTGCCGTGGCCGATGCGGGCGTCGTCCAGAACCACCGAGTTCATGCCTATGATCGTGTTGTCCTCGATGACCGCTCCGTGCAGGATGGCCCCGTGGCCCACGGTGACGTGGCTTCCGACTCTCACCGGGCCGTGCAGGACGCAGCAGTCCTGCACGCTGGTCCACTCCCCCACCTCGATGGGGCCGCGGTCCGCCCGCAGCACCGCGTTGAACCAGATGCTGGAGCGAGCGCCCACGGATACGTCCCCGATGAGCATGGCTCCGGGGGCAATGAAAGCTGCCTCGTCCACGCGGGGGCTCGCCTCGCGAAAGGGTATCTGCACGCTGTCCGGGCACCTCCCTCTTTCCTGGCGAGCGCCGGGCGGTCAGGTCCGCCGGGCCCGGCGCAAAATCGATGACATTATAACACCGCCTCCTTCGCGAAGGTAGGGATCATGGTCGTGATGAGCGGGCGCGTATGAGCCGACCGGCCCGGCGCAAAACCGATGAGGTTGACGGCATGTTTTTTATGCGAAAGCGGGGTTTATGGGCATGATAGGTGGATGTATAATACTTTACAGTCAGTCGAAAAGAAAGGGGAGAGCATGGCCCGCCTCTACTGCCAGAAGTGCGAGCGGGAGGACTCGAGCGGGGGCAAGTTCTGCCCCCAGTGCGGCAGCAAGCTCGTCCCTCACATGCGCGTGGTCATAATGCCCTTCGTGGAAAGCGGCCAGGAGACGGAAGTGGATCCCCGCTTCCGCGAGCTGGTGGAGCGGGAAGGGGAGCTGCCGCTCACCCACTGCATCGGTTGCCAGATGTACATAGCAAGTGACGTTGACAGCTTGAAGCTTTCCTCCACCCGGCGGGAGGAGTTCTTCCTGGCGACGGGGAAGATGCTTCCGCAGCTGGTGAAGTCGGAGCTGGATAAAGTGGGTTTCTATGAAGTCCCGGAAACCGGCAGCGTGGAAGCCATCGCCGAGGCCGCCGGGGATATGCCCACCGAGCTATTCGTCCTCATCCAGGAGAAACTGGACCCCGACTTCCTTTTTCTGCCCGAGGTGAACTGTTTTCTCTTCCGCTATCCCCATCCCTACGGCAAGGACGAGGTGTCCTCATCGGGGTTCGCTTACGCGCAGCTGAGCGCCTTCCTGCTGGACAATCGGCAGAACCGCATCGTCAGCCGCGGCAGCGGGGCGGGGCTGAGCCGCTACCTCCCCCCTCCAGGCACCCAGATGACCGAGGAAACGGCCATCGATCTGGACCGCCAGATGCAGTGCCTGCTGCAAGCCAGTTCCGCCGCCGTCCGCGACCTGCTGACCCGCATGAGGATGATCTGACGGGGCCAGCCCTTCACCTTTCCCATTTTTTACCGACCTCAGGTTTGTGAATCGGTGTCTTGGATCGGTGTCTGACGCCATCTCAAAACGCGCCCAGGCCAGGGTGAGCACTGTCATCGCTAGCGGAAGCTGAAAGCCGGAGCGCGGCGATCTCCTGCCACTGCCCTTTTGGCCTCCTGCATCTCGCTGAGGTCGCCGCGCCGCGCCGCCTCTGCCCGCCATGCATGCAAATCAGGGTCAGGCTTCCAATCCCCGATCTTTTCATGCGGCTTCCCGCGATGACAGGCGCCTTCAGGCCCGCGTTTTCGGAGTAGGGGCTGCGGGGGCGAGGCGGCTGCTGTGCTATAATCACTTGCGCCGGCGAGGGGAGGAAGGAGACGGGTTTTGCGGCGACGCCTTCTTTCGGGCAACGAGGCCATAGCCCTGGGGGCCTATTCCGCGGGAGTGCGGGTGGGCACCGCCTATCCCGGGACCCCCTCCACCGAGATACTGGAAGAGCTGGCGCGTTTCCCCGAACCCTATGTGGAGTGGTCGCCCAACGAAAAGGTGGCCCTGGAAGTGGGCATGGGGGCGGCGCTGGGAGGGGCGCGTACGCTTGTGTGCATGAAGCACGTGGGCCTGAACGTGGCCGCCGATCCCTGGATGACTCTTTCCTACATCGGGGTGAACGCAGGACTGGTCCTGGTCAGCGCGGACGACCCCGGGATGCATTCCTCCCAGAACGAACAGGACAACCGCTATTACGCGGTGATGGCCAAGGTCCCCATGCTGGAGCCGTCCGACAGCCAAGAGGCCTACGAGATGGTCAGGGCGGCCTTCCGGCTCTCCGAGGAGCACGACGTCCCGGTGCTGCTGCGCACGGAGACCCGCGTATGCCATTCCCGATCCATGGTCGAATATCGCCAGGAGCGCGAGGAGGTGGACCTGCCCTACGAGAAGGACTATGTCAAGCGGGTGATGGTCCCCGGCCATGCGCGGCTGCGCCATCCCGTGCTCATCGCCAAGCTGGAGCGCCTCCGCGAAGAGGCGGAACGCTCGCCTTTCAATCGCGCGGAGATGCGTTCCAGCAGGGTGGGCATGGTCACCAGCGGCGTCTGTTATCAGTACGTACGCGAGGCCTTTCCGGAGGCCTCGGTCCTGAAGCTGGGATTCACCCACCCCCTGCCGGAGAAGCTCATTCACGAGTTCGCCTCGCACTTCCACCGACTCTACGTGGTGGAGGAGCTGGAGCCCTACCTGGAGGAACGCATCAAGGCCATGGGCATCGACGCGGTGGGCAAAGCCCGCGTGCCCCGGACAGGAGAACTCGACCCCGATTCCGTGGGACGCGCGCTGGCCGACATCGTGGAGATGGACACGGGGGTGAGGGGAGGGGGATGGAGCCCGCCTCTCCAAGAGGGCCTCCCGCCGATCCTGAACGAGCTTCCGGCCCGCCCCCCGGTGATGTGCCCGGGTTGCCCGCACAGAGGGGTCTTCCACGCGCTCTCGCGCATGAAAGCGGTGGTCTCCTCGGACATCGGCTGCTATACCCTGAGCGTGTTCAGCCCCATCGAGGGCATCGACTGCCAGGTATGCATGGGGGCCAGCGTGGGTATGGCTCTGGGGTTGGAGAAGGCCTTTCTCAGCAGCGAGGCCAATCGGGGAAAAGAGAAGAAGGTGGTGGCGGTGCTGGGCGACTCCACCTTCATCCACGGCGGCATCACCGGCCTGATCGACATCGTGTACAACCGCGGGTTCTCCACGGTTATAATCCTGGATAACCGCACCACCGCCATGACCGGGTTCCAACCCCATCCCGGAACCGGGCGGACCATCAGGGGGGAGGAGACCTTCGCCCTGGACCTGGCGGAGCTGGGGAGGGCGGTCGGTGTGGAGTCCGTTCGGGTGATCGACCCCTGGGACCTGGAGGAGACCGGGCGGGTGCTGGAGGAGGAAGTGGGAGCGGAGCGCTCCTCGCTGGTCATCGCCCGGCGGGGTTGCGTGCAGCGGGAGCGGGACCGCGAATACTCCCCCTACCGCGTGGACGCGGAGGCCTGCAATGACTGCGGGCTGTGCATGCGGCTGGGATGTCCCGCTCTCGTCAAGCGAGAGGGATCGGTGGCGGTGGACGAGACGCTCTGCGCCGGCTGTTCCCTCTGCGCTCAGCTCTGCCGCCGCGGGGCCATAGCGGAGGTGGGCGGGGATGGCTGACGTGGTCATGGCCGGCACCGGCGGCCAGGGCATCATCCTGGCCGCGCGCATCGTCGCCGAGGTTGCGGTGCGCATGGGCTACGACGTCAAGACCTCCGAGGTGCACGGCATGGCCCAGAGGGGCGGCAGCGTGGTCTCCATGGTGCGCTGGGGAGAGCGGGTGTTCTCCCCCCTCATACCCCGGGGTCATGCGGACTTCCTTCTGGCCTTCGAGGGGCTGGAGGGGTTGCGCTGCCTGCCGTTTTTAAAGCCGGGCGGCAGGGTGATAGTGAACCTCTACCGGCTGGATCCCCTGCCGGTGCTTCGGGGGGACGCGGACTATCCCCAGGACTACCTTGAGATCATCAGGGGGTTCGCGCCGGGGACCCTAGCAATCGACGCGGTGGAGATGGCGCGGGCTGCGGGCAATCCCCGCGTCGCCAGCGCGGTCATGGCGGGGGCCCTTTCATCACTCCTGGACTTCCCCGCGGACATCTGGGAGGAGGCGATCCGCACCCTGGTGCCCGCCCGGGCGCTGGAGGCCAATCTCCGAGGCTTCGCGGCGGGAAGGAGGGCCGGCTGAAATGCCCCGCCGCATCGAGAAGTTCGACTGGTACAAGCAGCACACCTTCAAGCATCAGCAGTACAGGGACATACCCCGACTGATCAGATTGAAAGAGGAAAGAGGCCACACCATAAGCCTCTGCCTCCCCTCCCTGAACGAGGGTAGCACCATCGGCAACATCATCGAGGTGATAAAGAGGAAGCTGGTGGATGAGCACCGTCTGATCGACGAGATCTGCGTGATGGATGGGGGGAGCAGCGACGATACCGTGGAGGTGGCGGAGGCGGCGGGGGCCAAGGTATACCGGCAGGAGCGGGTGCTGCGCGGAGCCGGCAGGGGACAGGGCAAGGGAGACGCCCTCTGGAAGAGTCTGTACGTCATGAAGGGCGATATCATCGTCTGGCTGGATTCCGACATACGCAACATCCATCCCCGCTTCGTCTACGGGCTGGTGGGACCCCTGCTGGAACACCCCCATATCCAACTGGTGAAGGGCTTCTATCAGCGGCCCATACAGAGCGGTTTGAAACGGCGCCGCAAGACGGGCGGGGGGCGCGTGACCGAACTGGTGGCCCGTCCTCTCCTATCCCTGTTCTACCCGGAGCTATCCGCCCTCATCCAGCCGCTCTCCGGGGAGTACGCGGGCCGCCGTCAGGCTCTGGAGAGCATACCCTTTTTCACCGGCTACGGGGTGGAGATAGGGATGATCATCGATATGCGCAACCGCTACGGCATGGAGGCGCTGGCCCAGGTGGACCTGGTGGAAAGGGTGCATTATAACCAGACCATAGCCGCTCTGGGGAGGATGAGTTTCGGGGTCATGCAGGCGGTGCTGCTGCGCCTGCAGGAGGACGGGAAGATAGAGCTGAAACAGGAATTCGGCCGTTATTTCACGCAGGTCGACTTCAAGGAGGGGGAATACCTCCTGGACAAACGGCGCATCGAGGTGATCGAGAGGCCTCCCATAAAGGAGCTGCGGGAGTACCGCAAGAAGTTCGGCCTGGAAGGCGAGAGCGCCGTGGGGTGAGACCGGGGGCGGGGGAGAGGCCGGGGATCCTCCCGCCGCCGCGGTCCGTTGGTGGGGCCGTCTGGAGGGATCATGGAGGGAGCATCAGGTCCTCTGAAGAGGCGCGGGGATCCCGACCTTGAACGTATGGCGGAGATGCGCTCCGCCCGGAACAACCTCGAGGAGATAAGAAAGCGCCTCTCCCGCGTGAAAGTGGTATACACCGATGTTGACGGCACTCTCATGGGGCCTGGGGGATGTTTCTTCCTCAACGCGGAACGGAAGTATACCCTGAGGCCCGCCCTGACCCTGGTGCGGGCGCTGGAGGCGGGGCTGGACGTCTTCCTGGTCTCCGGCCGCAGCCGCACAGGTCTCCTGGAGGCCGCTCGCATCCTGGGGCTACGCAACTATGTGGCCGAGTTGGGCGCGGAGACGGTGTACGACCTGGGCGAAGAGGTGGTCAGGGATTACGGCGTCTTCGAGGGGAAGACCGATGACCTGCTGGCCCACATCGAATCGCTGGGCGTCCTCGACTTCCTCTTCGACAGGTATCCCGGCAGGGTGGAGCCGCACGAACCCTGGTCCAGGCAGCGCGAGTGCGTCCCCCTGCTGCGCGGGCTGCTGGACCCGGAGGAGGTCAACCGCGAGTTCGACCGGCGCTTCCCCGGGCTGATGCTGGTGGATAACGGGATAATCCCGCGCTCCTACCCCGGTCTGGAGGTAGAGGAGGTGCGGGCCTACCATGTGGTGCCTCGGGGGGTCAGCAAGGAGAACGCGGTGGCCGCGGACATGCGCAGACGCGGCCTGCGTCGGGAGGAAGCGGCGGCGGTCGGCGACGCCCAGGCCGACCTGCACTTCGCTCGCGAGGTGGGGGTCTTCTTCCTGATGCGCAACGGCCTCTATGCCAGCCCTCAGACGGCGGGCATGCTCGAGGAACACGAGAACGCTTTCGTCACCGAAGGGATGCTCAACGAGGGTTGGGCGGAGGCGGTGGAGATCTGCCTGACCATCAAAAGGTCCGGCTGAGGGGACGGAGAGGAGGATCTCTTGGTCCTGCAGTGGGCGGAGGGGCTGATCTGCCTGGTGGCGGGGCTCATCTTCGCCGCGTGCGCCCTGCGCATACGCGGCCTCTCCGCGAGCAAGGCATTGAGGGTGAGGCGGGCAGCTTCCGCCAATGCCCTGCTGTGGGCGGCCGTGGCTGCCGGGAGCTTCCTGCTGACCCTGGCCGCCGCCCTCACCGTTTCCGGATGGGAGGAGGCGGGGGACGTGGCTCGCTCAGCATCCGCACTGTCCTGGGGGATCGTGGTGATCCCCCTTTTCTACCTCTACGGCTACCTAATCCTCCGGGAGCCGTGGGAGGCCCATCTGGCGGGAGCGGTGGGAGCCGTCATCTTCGCCGCGGGTTCGCTGGCGCTGTTCCGGGCCCCCCGCGCCGTGGTGGAGGTGGCAGAGGGCTACCGCATACAGACGGTGGAAGATGCGCTCACCCGCTTCGCCATCCTCTCCGTCGTCCTTATCATCGGCGCGGTAGTCAGCGCTTTCCTGTGGCGCATCTCAAGAGATCTGGAGGGATTGGGACGCTGGCGGAGCGTGTTGGGCACCCTGGCCCTGAGCGTCTTCGTCCTCTCCATGCTGGTCCGCCTGGCCTGGCAGGTCCTGGCGGCCACCTTCGCCTCGCGCTTCCTCCTCCTCGCCTCCGCCCTCCTGCTGTATTGGGGGTATTTCCTGCCGCCCCGGCATTACCTTAAGGGGGAGCGCAAGGAAGACGGCCGGGTACAGCCATGACTTCAATTGGGGCCGAGCCCAAACCTTCAACTTTTCTCAGCAAGACCCTGGATCTATATGAGCGCTTTTTGCCAGACATATTGGGGGTATTTCCTGCCGCCCCGGCATTACCTTAAGGGGGAGCGCAAGGAAGACGGCCGGGTACAGCCATGACTTCAATTGGGGCCGAGCCCAAACCTTCAACTTTTCTCAGCAAGACCCTGGA
>JACVIY010000002.1 GCA_015711755.1 Candidatus Geothermincola secundus
TCCTTGAGCCTGTCAAGCTCCTCGAAGGAGTATCCCAGAACATCCAGCACCGCCTCGAAAAGGGGCTCCGGCTTCAAGACCATCCCCGGCCCTCCCCCAAAGGGGGCATCATCCACCGTTCGGTGCCTGCCTGAGCCCCAATCCCTTATGTCGTGGACCTCCAGGCGCAACAGGCCACGCTCCCGCGCCTTTCCCAGAAGGCTCTCTTCAATAAAAGGCCGTATCATCCCGGGGAAGATGGTGAATATGTCGATCCTCAAAGGTCGGGCCCTCCTCTTTCCGCCGCACTTCAGCGGCGCTTATTAAGTTCCCTCATCGCCCGCGGGCTCTTCGTCCTCGAGCATGCCGGGCAGGGGCTCTATATACATCCTGCCCCCCTCCAGGTCCACTCGCCTGACCACTTCCCGCAACAGGGGGACCAGCACCTCTTCCTCCCCTCGCACCACCAGAACGTCGTTGGATCCGGTCACCAGTATCTCCATTACCTCGCCCAAACGGCTGCCCCGCGAGGTGAACACCTCCAGTCCGATGAGCTGATGCTCCCAGTAGGTGCCGGGCGGAGGAGGGCCTACCTCTTCCTCGGTCACCCACAGCTCCCTCCCCTTGAGGGCGGCGGCCTGATCGCGGTCCTCTATGCCCTCGAACTTCACCAGCAGGCACCCCTGCACTGGCCGGGTGTTCTCCACCTTCAGCTCCCGGAGCTCGCCCTCGAGGAGCAGAGTCCCTCCCACGCGGAAGCGCAGCGGGTTCTCGCTGGTGACGGCGACCTTCACCCAGCCCTTGAGGCCGTGGGGTTGGATCACTTTTCCGCTGATGATATAGCGCAACCGAGGCACCTCCGGGAACCGCATCCCCATCCCGGCAGGCGGTCCCCGGGACGGTCAGTCCTTGACGTCGACTATGGTGTTGGTGTAGCCCTTCTTAACCGCCGCCGCCTTTATCAGGGTGCGGATGGCGTTGATGATGCGGCCGTTGCGGCCGATGACTTTGCCGGTGTCCTGCGGGGCCACCTGCAGCTCCAGGATGAGAGACTTCTCTCCTTCCCTGACGCTGACCTCCACCTGATCGGGGTTGTCAACGAGATGTCTTGCGATGTACTCGAGCAGTTCTTTCATCTAATCCTCCCCTTGCTGCGCTTCCTCTTCCTCCGCTGCTCCGCCGCCCTCCCGGAAACGCTGCCAGATGCCCTTTAACTGGAGGAGCTTCTTTACCGGTTCGCTGGGTTGGGCTCCCTTCCTCAGCCATTCCAGGGCCTTCGCCTCGTCTATCTCGATGAGGGAAGGTTCGGGGCGGGGGTCGTACTGGCCCAGGGTCTCGATGAACCTGCCGTCGCGCGGACTGCGGGCGTCCGCCACCACTATTCGGTAGAAGGGCCTTTTTTTAGTGCCCATCCGGCGCAACCTGATCCTCACTGCCAAGTGCTCAATCCTCCTTTCGGCCGCCGTTCGAAGCGACCTCTCGCGGACGTGCCGGGATGTAATGATATCGACCCGACTTTCGGTCTTCAAGCGACGGCTCGAAGGAACCGCACGAGATCGCCAGATAATTATACATCTTCGCCTTACAACTGGAAGGGGAAGCTCTTTCCCAGCTGGCGCGGGGAGAGCTTGCCCAGCTGCTTGATCATCTTCTGCATCTGCTGGAACTGCTGCAGGAGCCGGTTGACGTCCTGTATGGAGGTTCCGCTTCCGGCGGCTATCCTGCGCTTGCGGCTGGCCCCAAGGATATGCGGGTTGCGCCGTTCCTCAGGGGTCATGGAGAGGATGATGGCCTCGATGCGCTTTACCTGATCCTCTTCCACCTTAAGCCCTTTGAGCTTCGAGGATACGCCGGGGATCATCCCCAGGATCTGGTCCAGCGGCCCCATCTTCTTCAGCTGCTGCATCTGTTCCAGGAAATCCTCCAAGTCGAACTGCTGGCGCCGCAGCTTCTCCTCCAGCTTCCTGGCCTTCTCCTGATCGTAGCTCTCTTGCGCTTTGTCGATGAGGGTGAGGAGGTCTCCCATGCCCAGGATGCGGGATGCCATGCGGTCCGGATGGAAGGGCTCCAGGTCCTCCAGTTTCTCCCCCACGCCGGCGAACTTGATGGGCTTGCCGGTGACCGACTTGATGGAGAGGGCGGCGCCGCCTCGAGAATCCCCGTCCAGCTTGGTGAGGATGACCCCGTCGAAGTCCACCGCATGAAGGAAGGACTCGGCCACGTTCACCGCGTCCTGGCCGGTCATGGCGTCCACCACCAGCAAGGTCTCGTGGGGGTGCACGCGCTCTTTCACTCGTACCAGCTCGTCCATCATCTCCTGGTCTATGTGCAGCCGCCCGGCGGTGTCGATGATCACCGTGTCGTATCCCTCTCTTCCCGCCCGCCTCACCGCCTCGGCGGCGATGTCCTCGGGTGCCGCCGCCCGGTCAGCGTGCACCGGCACCTCCACCCTCTCCCCCAGCTTCTCCAGCTGATCGATGGCGGCGGGGCGGTAGATGTCCGCCGCCGCCAGCAGGGGGCTGCGGCCTCCCGACTTCAGGTGGCGGGCCAGTTTGGCCGCGGCGGTGGTCTTCCCCGAACCCTGCAGGCCCACCAGCATTATCACCGTAGGCGGGTGCCCGGCGAAGTTGATGGAAGCGTTGGTCGAGCCCAGCAGCTCGGTGAGTTCCTCGTCCACGATCTTAATGACCTGCTGGGCGGGGGTCAGGGAACGCAGCACTTCCTGCCCTACCGCCCTCTCCTTGAGGTGGTTGGTGAAATCCTTGACCACGCGGAAATTGACATCCGCCTCTAAAAGGGCCAGGCGTATCTCCCTGGCCACCTCCTCCACATGCTTCTCCGTTAGCTTGGCATGGCCTCGCAGGCGGCGGAAAACCTCCTGCAGCCTATCAGTCAGACTGTCAAACATCCCTTTCGTGCACCCCTTCCGTCCAAAGAGCTCTCAGGGGTTAAAGTATCGGAAGGAGAGCCCCCTGTCAAAGCCGGGGCAACCGGGATGGAAGGAGGCAATGGGGTCGGGCCTCTTCGTATGTCCGGGACACCATCCTTTCCCTTATGGAGCGCAACTCCGGGGTCGTGCAAGAAAAGTTGAAGGTTTGGGCCTGGCCCCAAAATGAAGGTTTAGGGGAAGAGGGCACGGGCGAAGGCCCCGGGGTCGAAGGCGTAAAGGTCGGTGAGCTTCTCTCCCACCCCGATGAGTTTTATGGGAACTCCCAGGGCATGCTGGATGGCGATGACGATGCCGCCCTTGGCGGTGCCGTCCAGCTTGGTCAGAGCCACTCCCGTCAGCTCCACCGCCTCCTGGAAGAGGCGGGCCTGAACCAGGCCGTTCTGGCCGGTGGTGGCGTCCAGCACCAGCAGGGTCTCAGTGACCGGGGCCTCTTTCGCGGCCACCCTCTTTATCTTCTTCAGTTCCTCCATGAGGTTTACTTTGGTGTGCAAACGTCCCGCCGTGTCCACGATGACCACGTCGACGTTCCTGGCTTTAGCCGACTGGACGGCATCGTAAGCGACCGCCGCGGCGTCCGCTCCCGGCCGGTGCTTGACGGTATGCACCCCCACTCTTTCTCCCCATATCTCCAGCTGCTCTATCCCGGCGGCCCGGAAGGTGTCTCCGGCCGCCAGCAGCACCTTCCCCCCCTGGCTCTTTATCATGTGGGCCAATTTGGCGATGGTGGTGGTCTTGCCGGTTCCGTTGACCCCGACCACCAACCATACACTGGGCCCCTCGGGAGCGTACCGCAGAGCCCTTCCCTCCATCCGCAGGACCGACTCTATCTCCTCCGCGAAAGCCCGCATGGCCTCGTCGGCCTCCCTGATCCGGTCGCGGGCTATGCGGTCTCTCAGCCTGTCAACCAGCAGCGCGGTCATCTCCAACCCCACATCGGCCCCGATGAGGATCTCCTCCACCTCTTCCCAGAAACCCTCATCGAAGCGGCGCCTGGCGATGATCCTGGCCAGAGGGCTCACCCAGCCCCGGCGGCTCCTGGCCAAGCCCTCTCGCAGCCGCTCCGCCTCAGCCGAGGTCTCCTTTCCGTCCACCCCGGACTCACCGACCCCGCCGATCGAAACGGCTGCCGCTCCCGCCGTCCGCTGATCACCCGGTTCCCCTGCTTCTTCAGGCAGAGCAGCGTCGCGGGGCTCCTCTCTCTCGGGAGCAGCCCCCGCAGCGGCCTCCCCGATGCCTATCTCGACGGGTTTTGTGCTGCCGGCGACCGCCGCCTCCGCAGGCGCCTTTTCCGCGGCCCTTTCTTTCCTTCTCTCTTTCCTGCTCCGCTTGCCCATACCTTTCCCCTCGGGGTCCCTGACTGGAATACCTTTACCTGAGAAATGATACATCACGGATATGGCGCCCGGAATACGCCGCGCCCCGGGAATGCAGAGCCCCGTTCAGGCCGGAACGGCGTCCTCCTCCCGCTCCCTCCGGAAACGCTGGGAGATGACCCGGGAGATTCCTCCCGCCTGCATGCTGACCCCATAGAGCACATCGGCTATCTCCATGGTGCGTTTCTGGTGGGTTATGATGATGAGCTGGGAACCCTCCTTGAAATCGTCCAGCATGCGCAGGAAGCGGTGCAGGTTGACGTCATCCAGCGCCGCTTCCACCTCATCCAGGAAATAGAAGGGGCTGGGCCTGGTCTTGAAGATGGCGAAGAGAAAGGCCAGGGAGGCCAGGGCGGTTTCCCCCCCTGACAGCAGCGAAAGCTTCTTCAGGCGTTTGCCGGAAGGTTGCGCCTCTATCTCCACCCCCGTGTTCAGCAGGTCCTCCGGGTCGGTGAGGACCAGCTCCGCCCGCCCCTGGGGGAAGAGTCGGGAGAAAAGCTCCTGAAAGTGCAGGTTGACCTGGTCGAAGGTCTCTTTGAAGATGCTCATGATCTCGCGGTCCACCGCCCGCACCACCCTGGCCAGCGCCGCCTTGCTCTGGCGGAGGTCCTCCACCTGCTCGGTGAGGAATCGGTGGCGTTCCTGGGCGCTGCGGTATTCCTCCTCGGCCAGCAGGTTTACCTGACCCATGGCTTCCTTTCGCTCCCTCAATCCCTCCTCCAGCGACCGCAGCTCCTCCAGGGGGCGGTCCGGCATATACTCCTGCAGGGCCTGCTCCACCGGGATGCGGAACTCGTCCACCAGCTTGCCGGCCAGCATGTCCACGCGGGACCTCAGCTGCACCACCACCAGGTCGCGGTTATGCACCATCTCCCGCAGTTCTTCCACCCTCGCCTCGCAGGCCTCCAACTCTTGACGGTCCGCGGCGTTTTCCTGCTCCAGGGAGGACAGCTCTCCCTGCCCTCTGGCGTGTTCTTCCTTGTAACGACGCAGCAGCGTCTCGCCCCTGATCCCCAATCTCGAGAGGACCTCGATGAAGCGGCGTATCCCCTCTCTCTCGTCGGAAAGGCGGCTCTCCAGGCTGTCGGCGTCCCCGGGCAGCTCGGTCAATGAGGCACGCAGCTCCTCCAGGCGCTCCCGCAGATGCCTGACCCGCTCTGACGCCGCGGCGTGCTCTCGGTGAGCATGCCTCACCGCTTCCTCTTTTTCCTCCAGGAGGGATTTGGCCCGCCGCAGCCGCTCCTCCGCTTCCCTCAATAAGGGCCGCAGCCCCTCCATCTCGGCGGCATATCCGGCCGCCTCTCCCTCCACCGCCTCGGCCTGTGCTATGAGCTCGGCCATGGAAGCCCTCGTCTCTTCCAGCAGCTTGGCGTTCTCCTCAACCGCCGTCCTTAGGCCCTCCTCCCTCAAGGAGACCTCTCGTCCCTCGAGTTCCATGCGGTGCAGCTCTTCCTCCAGGCCGCGCCTTTCCTCCTCGGCCTCCCTGAGGTCCCTCTCCAGGCCCCGCAGAGCCTCCTCCACCATCTTCGATTCAGCCTCAATGCGCATGCCGTCCTCGCCGCGGTCCTCCAGCGCCTCCCGCAGCTGCTCGATCTCGCGGCGCCTCGCCAGGAGGTGGAAGGGAGAGGGGGATTGCCTTCCCCCTTTGAGGGTGCCCCGCGGGGCCACCATCTCCCCCTCCCTGGTCAGGAAGGTGACCCGGTCGTATATATCCGCCAAGGCCAGGGCCTCCTGCATGCTCTCACACAGGACCACGTCCCCCAACAGATGCCGGAGCAGGGGCATGACCGGTTCCTCTCCCTCCACTGCCCGCAGAGCGGGAATGGCTCCCTGCACATGAGAAGCGGCACCGGCATCGTGTTCGGCCCCGCGGCGGAGCTCTTTCAGGCACAGGAACAGGGCCATGCCCGCCTCTTCCCTTCTAAGAAGCGATGCGGCGCGCTCCGCGTCTCGGGCGCTCTCAACGACCAGGGAGAAGAGCCAGGGGCCCAGGAAGGACTCCAGGGCCCTCTCCCAAACCGGATTGATTTTTACAAGATGTAACAACATACCTTTTATCCCGGGAAGTCGCTCCCCTTCCTGCAGGATTCGGGCCGCCGCCGCCGCATAATCCAACCGTCGGCTGAACAGCTCCTGCAGGGCCTGCAGCCGAGCCATCAGTTGGAGCTCGTCCCCTTCGCAGGCCTTGCGGCGCTCGGCTATCTCCGCGGCTCTCTCCCTGATCTCTTCCAACTGCTCCCGCAGCTCTTTCCGCCTCGATTCCACGGCGGCCAGATCGCGCCGGCAGTGGCGCATCCCCGTCTCCAGCCGTCGGGAGAGCTCCCGGGCCTTCCGCAGGTCCTCCTCCGCCTCCCGCAAGCGTCCGTTCAAATCCTCCATTCGCGCGGACTGACGCGTGGCGGCCGCTCTCAGCTCCTCCGTCTTTTTCTTGGCCAACTCGGCCTCCCTGCGGCAGCGCCTCATCTCCTCAGCCAGCCGACCCCGCTCGCGTTCCGCGGCGGCCATGTCCCCCGCCGCCCGGAAACGCTCCTCCTCCGCCTCTTTGAGGGCGCGCGACGAAGCTTTCTCGCGCTCTCGCGATTCATCAGACTTTTCTTCCAGCTCCCGGATACGCCTCTCCAGTTGATTGCGGCGGCGGAGCAGCATGGACGCGACATCTCCAGGTGCCGCGGAGGTGGAAAGGTAGAGCCCCAACCGCTCCTCCAGAAGACCCTTCTCGCCGAGGACGCGCTCCAGGCATGACGAAAGGCGATACAGGCCCTCCTGCCGCCCTGAAAGCGATTCGCGCAGCCCCCGCGCCGCCTCCTCGTTTTCGCTCAGGCGCTTGCGCAGCTCCCTCAGTAGCGCCTGCCTCTCATCGAACTCGACTCGGACGCGCTCTTCCTCCCGCGCCCGGTTCTCCCACTGCTGCTGCAGATCCCGCAGCTCCGCCACCACCATGCCGATCTGCACCCGCCGCAGCTCCCGTTCCACCTCCCGGTAGCGCTCGGCCACCGCTGCCTGCCGCTCCAGGGGCTTGAGGGTCCTCCTCACTTCGGCTATCACATCCCCCAGACGCACCATGTCTTTGTCCACCGCGTCCAGCTTGCGAAGCGCCTTTTCCTTGCGGCGGCGGTGTTTCAGCAATCCCGCGGCCTCCTCTATGAACGACCTCCTCTCCTCGGGTCGGCTGCTGATGACCCGGTCCAAACGGTTCTGGCTGATGACCGCGGTGAGCTCCCTTCCCACCCCGAAATCGGAGAGTAGCTCCTGTATGTCCAGCAGCCGCGCCGGGGCCCGGTTCAGCAGATACTCGCTCTCCCCCGAGCGGAAGAGCTGGCGGGTCACCACCACCTCGTCGCAGTCCATGGGGACAGCGCGGCCGGTGTTGTCGAACACCAGGGAGACCTCGGCCATACCCAGGGGCCCGCGAGAGGCGCTGCCGGCGAAGATGACGTCCTCCATGCGGCTGCCGCGGAGGTTGCGGGGGCTCTGCTCCCCCATGACCCAGAGCACCGCGTCGGCGATGTTGCTCTTGCCGCTGCCGTTAGGGCCCACGATGACCGATATGCCCGGCTCGAACTGCAGCGAGGTGCGGTCAGCGAAGGACTTGAAGCCCTTCAGCTCCAGTGACTTGAGGTACATCCGCCATCATCTCCGTCCCGTCTTCTCAGCTTCCCGAGCGCTTACCCGCTTCGCTTTTTCTTCACCGCGCCGCCCAAAAAATCCTGCAAAGCCGGGCCCCCGCGGGCGGCATCGAAGAGATGATAACCCCGGCGGGAGACAAGCGGGAGAAGTCCGCTCCGGGGGCGCTTCAGGGGCGGCTGACCTCCGGCGCCGAGGGGCGGCCCTTTCTCGCCGTTCCCGACGGTTATTCCGCCGGTCGCCGGCATCCCTACCTAACTGACCGTCGGTCCCCTATGACAGTGGTTGCCCGCGTCCTTTGCCGGCAATATAATAGGCCTGTCCTCTGCGTGATATGCCTGCATCGAGGGCGGCAATGGAGATCCGAGGCCGGCGAGAGGAGGAGTGATGTTCGCCGAGGTGGTTATCGAGGTCCGGGACCTGGTGAAGGTGTACGGGGACCGACGCGTCCTCAAGGGCATCGGCTTCGAGGTACGGCGGGGGGAGGTCTTCGGGCTCCTGGGTGAGAACGGGGCGGGAAAGACCACCACCCTGGAGATAATCGAGGGCCTGCGCGCCCCCACCTCCGGGACGGCCACCGTCCTGGGCATGGACGTCGGCCGGGACATCTCCCGCATCAAGGAGAGGATAGGCGTGCAACTGCAGGCCTCCTCCTACTTCGAGCACCTCACCCTCCTGGAGATATTGGACCTCTTCCGCAGCTTCTACGACAGGGGACTGGAGCCGAGGGAGCTGCTCTCCCTGGTGGGGCTGCAGGACCGTGGCGGGATGAGGGTGGGTCAGCTCTCGGGAGGCCTCAGGCAGCGCTTCTCCATCGTCGCCGCCCTGGTCAACGACCCCGACGTGGTCTTCCTGGACGAGCCCACCACCGGTCTCGACCCGGTGGCCCGCCGCAATCTCTGGGACCTGGTGAGGAACATCCACGAGAAGGGCAAGACGGTCATCCTGACCAGCCACTACCTGGAGGAGGTGGAGGCGCTCTGCGGGAGGGTGGCCATCATCAAGGAGGGGGAGATCATAGCCACGGACACCGTGGCCGGCCTCATCCTCCAGCAGGAGAACCCCGTGCGCCTGGACTTCCTGCCGCGCGGCGGCCTCAGCGGCGATGCCCGTTCCCGCCTGTCGGCCATGGGAGTGCTGCAGGAATCGAGCGCCAGGGCGGGAGAGCTGACCCTTTTCCTCAAGGACATGGAAGGGCTCAAGGCGGCCCTGCGGGAACTGGAGCCGGTGGGCCTGGAGCGCATGGCCGTATCCACCGCCAGCCTCGAGGACGTCTTCGTGCGGCTCACCGGAGGCCGCATCACCGGAGAGGAAATGGAGCCGGCGGGGAGGGCCGCGCGATGAAGCTCGGGAAGATATTCTCGGCCAGCGTCAAGACCATCTACCGGGACAAGATAGCCCTCTTCTGGGCCCTCGCCTTCCCCCTCATGTTCATCGCGCTGTTCGGCCTCTTCAGCATGGGCATGTCCGGCAACAACCTGGGCAAGCTGGCCTGGCTGGACCGGGCCGGCGACGAGGCCTCACGGCAGCTCAGGCAGGCGGTGGCCGAATCCGACGTCTTCACCATCACCGAGGACTACACCGACCTCGAGGAGGCCAAGGAGGCCATGCGCAACAACAAGATAAACTTCGTCCTCCTGGTGGAGGGGCCGGACGGCCCCGACGGCGCCGCGGAAGGCGGCCGCATCTTCCCGGAGGTGACCCTGTTCACCGACGTGAAGAACCAGAACATCAACGCGGCGGCGGTGAGCTTCTTCGACGGGCTCAAGAAGCAGTTCTTCGCGGCCTCCATGATCGCCACCGTCGACGGCATCCTGCAGATACCCGACCTCGACCAGAACGCGCGGCAGTTCTACTCCTGGCTACGCGGGCAGCTGGAGGAATCATCGGAGCCGGTCCGCAGCCAGGAGGGCGGCAGGAATCCCGTGAAATACTTCGACATGGTCTTCGTGGGCCTGGTATGCATGGGGATCATGAACTACGCGGTTACCGGGTTCGCCATCAACCTCGCCGCCATGCGCGAGCAGAAGATACTTAAGCGCCTGCTGACCACCCCCCTGCCCATCCACCGCTTCATGCTGGGGGAGATCCTGGCCTTCCTCGTCCTGGCCTTCGTCCAGCTGGGGATAATGCTGGCGGTGGGCATGGGCATGTTCGGGGCGAAGATCTACGCCGGCTGGTGGTTCCTCTTCCTCTTGGTCTTCCTGGGCGCCCTGCTCTTTCTCTCCCTGGGCTTCTTCCTGGCGGCCTTCGCCCGCACCGCCAACGCCGCCTCGGGCATGGCCAACGGCATAGCCATCCCCCTGATGTTCCTGGGAGGCGTCTTCTTCCCCCTGGAGGTGCTCCCCGGACCCTTCTACCAGACCTTCCGCTTCCTGCCGCTGGCCCCCATGATCCAGGCCATGCGCTCGGTCTGCCTGGAGGGCGACCCCGTCGCCGATCAGCTGCCGCGCATCATCATCATGCTGGTCTGGCTGGCGGTCATCGCCGGTCTGGGTCTCTACTTCTTCCGTTTCGGCGATGAGTGAGCCGGCGTTCATCGGCCTGGACGCCGGCGGCACCCGCACCCGCGGCGTGCTGCTGGTGGGAAAGGGCAGGGTCACCTCTCTTGCCCGTCCCACCGACGGGCGAAGCGAGGAGTCGGTGCTGCGCGCACTCCTCGACGTCATCCGAGACCTCCGCGAGTACGCCGGGCGGCTGGGGGTGAGCCCTCTGGGGCTGGGGGTGGGAATCGCCGGATACATCGACCACGAAAGGGGGGTGGTCACCGAATCCCCCAACCTGCCCCTGCGCGACCTGCCCCTGCGCGACCTGCTGGGCCGGGAAACCGGACTGCCGACGGTGGTGGACAACGACGCCAACTGCGCGGCCCTGGCGGAGAACCGGCTGGGGGCGGGGCGGGGCTGCCGGCATCAGGTCCATCTCACCCTGGGGACGGGCATCGGCGGGGGCATCATCATCGGCGGCGAGCTCTACCGCGGTGCCAGCGGCTCCGCCGCCGAACTCGGGCATATCATCGTCCTCGAGGGAGGACCTCAGACCGCCTGCGGCCACGGCGGATGCCTGGAGGCGCTGGCCTCGGGCAGCGCGGTGGAGAGGGAGGCCAAGCTGCTAATGGAAGAGGGATGGATGCCTTTGGGAGTGAAGGTGAAGGGCTCCGAGCTCAATGCCGCGGACGTGGCCGCGGCGGCCCGCGCGGGAGACCCCGCGGCCCGGACCCTGTGGGAGCGCATGGGTCATTTCCTGGGGGTGGGGATGGCTTGCATCATCAACGCCCTCAACCCCGAGAGGCTGACGCTCTCGGGTGGTCTCACCGAGGCCTGGGACCTCTTCAGCGAGCCCATGATGGAAGGGGTGTCGCGCCATGCCGTGCCCTTGAGCTTTGAGGCCGTGCGCATCCTCACTTCGGAGCTCGGGGACTGGGGCGGGGCCATCGGCGCCGCCATCCTCTCCGCCGAAGCGGCGCATTGACGCCTATCTACTTTTCGCACTCACGGATAGGGTTAAATCGGTTTCAGGCGGTCTTGACTCGTCTTTCAAACACAGGAAAAGAGGACGAAGACAACACGGACAGGGTGAAGCCGGTTTCAGGCGGGCTTCACGGCCCTCACCCTGACGCTCTTGATCACAGGGGCCGCTTCCCTCAGGGCATGCGAAGCCATCCCCGACGGGGCCGCCGGAACGGTGCCGCAACACCCTTCATCCGAGGACGACTCCAGCGGGTAATCGCTCTCCTCCGCCACCTCGACCCTTTCGAAGCCGGCATCGCGGATGGCCTCCAGGTAATCCTCGACTTGCAAGGCGCCCGCGACGCAGGCGCACCAGGCCTCCTTGGAGGAGGCTACCTCCGGCGGCAGCGGCGCCCTCAGGGCCATGTCGGAGACCATCAGCCTGCCGCCCGGCCTGAGCGCCCGCCATGCCTCCCTGAAGACCCGCCTCTTATCCGGTGAGAGGTTTATCACGCAGTTGGATATGACCACATCCGCCTCTCCGTCCCGCACCGGGAGGTTCTCGATCTCCCCCAGGCGGAACTCCACGTTGGAGAACCCCCCTTCCTCGGCATTGCGGCGGGCCCGCTCCAGCATCTCGGGGGTCATGTCCACCCCGATGACCCGGCCCTGAGGGCCCACGCGGCGTGCGGCGATGAAACAATCCAGCCCCGCTCCGCATCCCAGGTCCAGCACGGTTTCGCCCTCCCGCAGGCCGGCCAGGGCCACCGGGTTGCCGCAGCCCAGTCCGAGGTCGGCCCCCGAAGGCACCGCGGCGAGATCCTCCTCGCCGTAACCGACCACCCGGCTGATCTCCGCGGGAGATCCCCCGCAGCAGGGGGAAGCGGAGCCGCAGCAAGATCCGCCGCCTTTGGCGACCTCCGCGTAACTGCCACGCACTTTCCCGCGTATCTCGTCCCCCTTCATCCTCTATCCTCCTTACGCGCATGCCTGCCGGAACGACTTACCGCCATCTCCCGCGAGGAGAACAGGGGCTCCAGGCTCTCCCGCACCATCTCGGCCAGTCCCTCGGCCCTCATCAAGACCAGGCAGCAGACGTCACTGTCGCGTTCCCAGCTGACCAGGGCGAGCTTTTCGCCCGCTCTGAGGCCGATGCGGTCGCGCAGCTCCTTGGGGAGGACCATCTGACCCCGCTCGTCCACGCCGATCAGCCCCTCCAGCCTGCAAACAGTCCCTGCCTCATCACCTTTGCAGCAGGACTTGCCCTGTTTCGCGGCGGCCATCTTTCCTCCTTTCAATTCTAATCTGATATTTCTGATAATTCTCAATATTCAGATTATCATGATGTTTGTGCATGTCAAGCGGACATCGCCATCGGAAGGCCGGCCCTATGGCGCGGATGAAGCGGAGCTTTTGCCGAGCTGACTCGGAAAGAGCCTGCGGACTCAATCGCTCCCCCGCTGCACCGCCGCATCGCGGGCCAGGCGCATGGCCTCCTCCAGCTCCTCCGCCCGCTGGGATCCGATGAGCAGGCGGCGCCCGTCGCGCAGGACCAGCTGCAACCCGCGGTCCCCGCGCACATTGTAAGCCCTTCCGCTCCTGCCCCAGCGGATTCCCCATCCACCGAACTCCCTGATGGGGCGGTAGCGGCGTGCCCGGAACTCCGCGATGTCCTGCCAGAGGAATACTCGGGGGCGTCGGTGGAAGGGGGCGAAACGCACGTACAGGCCGTCCCGGCGCACCTCCACGACAAGCTCCATGGTGAGGAAGAGGAGGGGCACCCCCATCCCGACCAGGACCCAGGTGAAAGCGAGCAAGGCGTCATCCACCGTCCCGGCTCCTTGCGGGCGGTGGAAAACGAACCGGGACAGGGCCATGGCCCAGATCCCCAGCGCCATCAGCGACACCAGCACCGCTATCCACCTCTGGGTGAAACGCTGGGTCTCGCTGAACGCGACCCCGCCGCCTTCTTGCATGAGCACCTTCTCAGCCAACCTCTCCGAGCGCCGCATCGCCTCAACTGTCATTATGCCATAGGGGACATGGCCTCGCTGCCCGGAGGATAGGACCGGTCGCATTACTCCTCGAGCATGGCCCCGACGGTCTTGGGGCATCCATGGGCATGAGCGAGATCATGCCCGCCTGCCGGCAAGCGGATAGAATGCTATAGCGTAATAACGGAGCGGGCTCCCGGCCGGGCGCCCCTATGGTGGTGAAGGAGGGCCGTTTGCTCAAATACATCGTACGCAACATGTGGAGGCGCAAGGCGCGCACCTTTTTGACCGTCTTCGGGATCGTGGTGGGCATCTTCGCCCTAACCGTGCTGGGCGGGCTGTCGGCCCGTCTTACCCAGCAGGTCAACGGGGCCCGCTCCTGGTTCACCAGCAAGATATCGGTGGTGCCGGAGGGCTCTTCCCTCTTCGGGGGCGGCGAAGGTTACCTGCCCCTTTCCAAGGTCGCGGAGATCGAGGAGGTCCCCGGGGTGAAGAGCGCGGTGGCCGGGTTCGGGTTAACCCTCACCAACGAGAGTTCGGGCTTCGGATCGCCCGAGCTCATCGTGGGCGCCGACCTCACCAGATCAAGCGACCTCCTCAATCTGGTGGACATAGGGCGGGGGCGCATCCTGGAGGAGGGCGACCGGGGCAAGGTGGTGCTGGGCTCCGTCCTGGCGGAGAAGTTCTCGGCCGGGCCGGGCGACATCGTGGATCTCAGGGGTCGCGCCTTCGAGGTGGTGGGCGTTTACCGGCCCACCCTCTCCGCGGTGGACGGCTTCGCCTTCATATCCTACGAGGAAGCGCTGGACCTCTTCCGCGCCGCTAACCCTTATTTCCAGGTAGAGGACATCGCCGCCACCATAGACGTCTTGCCGCAGCCGGGGGTGGACATGGAGGAGCTGGCGGAGAGGATACGCGGCGAGGTGCAGGGGGTCAGGGTCATATCGCCCCGCGAGGCGGAGAAGCAGATAGGCCAGTTCAGCCTGATCTTCAACGCCATCCTGCTGGGCATCGCCTTCATCGCCCTGGTGGTGGGCGGGCTCTCCATCATCAACACTATGGTCATGTCGGTCTCGGAACGGGTGAGGGAGATCGGACTGAAGAAGGCCATCGGCGCGGAAACACGCTCGGTGCTCTCCGAATACCTGCTGGAATCGTCGCTCATCGGCCTCTCGGGGGGGACGGTGGGGACGGCTCTGGGCGTAGTGGCCATCGTGCTGCTCAACCGGGCCACCGCCTCCAGCAACGTAAGCGTGTTCGCCGTCACCCCGACGGTGGTGGCGGGTCCGGTGCTCTTCGCGGTGGTCCTGGGGACCCTGGCCGGGGTCTTCCCGGCGCTGCGGGCGGCCCGTCTCAAGCCGGTCGAGGCGCTCCGGGAGGATTGAGGGGTGATGAGCCGATGATCGAGACGCGTTCCGTGAGAAAGACATACCGGGTGGGCGAGCAGGAGATACGGGCGGTCGACGGAATAGACCTGTCCATAGGGGCGGGGGAGTTCCTATCTATAGTGGGGCCTTCCGGTTCCGGCAAGACCACCCTGCTGCATCTGCTGGGCTGCCTCGACGCCCCCACCTCGGGGCAGGTGCTCATTGACGGGACCGACACCTCCACCCTCACCCCCACGGAACTGACCCGACTCCGCAGGGAGAGGATCGGCTTCGTCTTCCAGGAGTTCAACCTGCTGCCGGTGCTGGACGCGGCGGAGAACGTGGAGCTGCCCCTCCGCTACATGAAGGTCCACCCCGCCGAGAGGCGGCGCCGCGCCCTGGAGGCGCTGGAGCAGGTGGGCCTGGCCGACCGGGCCCGCAACCGGCCCTCCCAGCTCTCCGGGGGGGAACAGCAGCGGGTGGCGATAGCCCGCGCCCTGGTCACCCGGCCCTCGCTGGTGCTGGCGGACGAGCCCACCGGCGAGCTGGACACCCGCAACACCTGCCTGGTCATCGAGCTCATGCGGGACCTCAACCGGGAGACCGGCCAGACCTTTTGCATCGTCACCCACGATCCCCTGGTGGCATCGTACACCCGCAGGGTCATCACCCTGAGGGACGGCCGCATCGCCTCCGACCTGCCCGGCGAGGAGGCCGAGCTGGCCTGCGAGGGACGTCCGGAGGTGTGAGGCAAGGGTTCGCGCCCGCTCTGCTCAGACGCATGTGCGGGAGATTATCTCCTCCTTGACCCCGTCGGGCAGGTCGTCGAAATAGGCGCAGTATCCCGCCACCCTGACCACCAGCCCGGGATGCTTCCCGGGATGGCGGCGGGCATCCTTCAGCAGTTCCGGGTCCAGCACGTTGAACTGCACCTCCATGCCCCCCGCAGCGCCGTAGGCCTCGATGAGCGCCGCCAGCCTGGAGACTCCCTCCTCCCCCCGCAGGGTTCTCGGGTCGAAGCTGAGGTTGAGGGCGTAGCCGTTGGGCGCGAGAGGGGGAGGGACCGAGCAGACCGAGCGGATGACGGCGGTGGGACCCTTACGGTCGCAGCCGCCTGCCGGGCTCAGGCTGGAAGCGAAGGGCTCCCCCGATCCCCTTCCGCTGGGAAGCGCCCCGGTTCGCCTGCCGAAAGCCACATGGCATGTCACCGAGTAAAAGCCGGCCACATAGGGCCCTCCCCGCTCGCTCCGGTAAGGCCGAAGGCAGCGGTTGAACATCTCGGCGGTCCACCGGGCGTAACCGTCGGGGAGGGGATGGTCGTTGCCGAACTTCGGCGCTTGCTTGAGTTCGGCCCGCAGGCGCGCGCGCTCGGGAGAGCCGCGAAAATCGCAGCGGAGCGCCTCCGCCACCTCTCCCATGCTGTGGCTCTTCCTGCGGAAGACCACCTCCTCCAGGGCGGCCAGGGAATCGGCCACATCCGCCAGTCCCACCCCCTGCACCCCGCTGGAAACGTAGCGGGCCCCTCCCTCGGTGAGGTCCCTGCCGCTCTCCGGGCAACCCTCCACCAGGAGCGAGGAGAAGGGGGTGGGGTGATATTCGCGGTTTCCCCTCTCGATGAGCCGGAAATCCTCCATCATGCGTCCCAGCTGATACCGCACCTGGGCCTCGAATGCATCCAGCACGTCCTCCATGCTGCGGAAGGAAGCGGGGTCGGGCGTCGCTGTCCCCTCCCGGCGGCGCTTACCGAAGCGCCTGCCCCTGTTGAGCGCCAGTTCCAGACAGACGGGCAGGTTGAAGAGCCCGGCATCGGTGGAGAAGAAGCTCTTGCCGGGCAGCGACAGCTCCACGCATCCCACGATGCCGTAATCTCTCGCTTCTTCCAGCGGGTAACCCGATGAGGTGAGCGCCTCCACCGCCGCCTCGTCGCAATAGACCGCGGGCATGCCCTTCCCCTCCTGGGCCACCTCGGCCACCCTCTCCAGGTAGCGGCGGGGAGAGCCGGCATGCACCCTCGCCTGGAAATTGGGGTCGCGCAGGCCGTATCCCTCCATGGCCTCGAGGAAGAGCATGGTCAGGTCGTTGACCGCGTCCCCGCCATCGCGGTCCATCCCCCCGATGGTAACCGCCTGGACCACCAGGTAACCGCCGTGGTATTCGCTTATGCGCTGCGAGAGCAGGAAGACGTGCTCCACCGCCTTGGCGGAGAAGCAGCGCAGTAGCTCCAGGGCCCGCTGTCGGGTGATGCGGCCCTCCTCGAGATCCCTGCGGTAATAAGGGTAGAGGTACTGGTCGGCGCGCCCGAAGGACACCGCGGAGTTGAGCCCCTCCAGTATGACCGCCAGGTGGGTGAGCCACAGCGACTGCAGGGCCTCATGGAAGGTGCGCGCCGGGCCGGCGGGGACTCGGCGGAGGATGCCCGCCATCTCCTCCAGTTCCTCCCTTCGCCGGCGATCCCTTTCCGCCCGGGCCTGCCTCTCCGCCTCCCGCGCCAGCCGCTCCGCGTAGGAGACGAGGCCCTCGAGGGCGATGCGGGCAGCGGCGTGAAAGGGGCCGTCCATCCCCTCGATCCTCTCGAGGAATCCCTCCGCCCCCAGGCGCAGCATCTCCGGATAACCCGGGATGAAGTGGCCGATGCCTCCCGCCTCGTTGATGAGATAGTAGGTGGGGTCGAGCTGTTCCCTCACGTATCCTGCCAGGCGACCGCTGCCGGCCAGGGCGCGCCAGGGCAGGTTGCGTCGGGCCCAGTAAGGGAAGACCCGAAAGACAAGGTCGGCCCGCTCCCGCAGGGAAATCTCCAAAGGGGTCACCTTGCGCCGGCCTATCCAGAGAAGGTCCTCGCTCATCCACAGGGAGGCGAGCTCCGGCTGCAGCAGGGCGGAGACGCGGTGCGAGCCGGGGTTGCCCGCTATGAGCTCGTCCGGCCAGATGCGGGCGGACTTGTTGCAGAGAAGGTGGCGCAGGGCGCGGGCCCTGCGCAACGCCATGGGCGCTTCGGGTTCATCGTGGTGCCGGAAATAATCGGTGATAAGCGCGGCGCGTTCGGTGTCGAGGCAGACCGGCTCCCGTAGGAGCGCTTCCCTGATGCGGGAGAAGCGGTCGGAGCCGCGCTCTCCCTCAGTGACCCTCATGACCGAAGCCGTCTCCCGGGTCATCCTCTCCACCACCTCTCGGCGTACCGCCCACCTCAGCACCAGCGGCTCTTTCGCGCAAACGCAGCAGTAGGCCACGGGCTCCCTCCAGCTCCTCCGGCGGCACCAGCACCCTGCTCAGGCCCACGCTGCCGAAATAGGGGCGGGGGACATCGGTTAGCTCGTAAGGGTGGAAGCCCTCCTCCTCGAGGATTCCCCTCACCAGCTCGGCCTCCATGTACTCCCCGGTGAAGACCACCGGGAGTTCCCTGCCGCGCCGCAGGCAATCGAGCCAGCCCATACGTCAATAATCCCTCATGCGCCCGTGGATGTCCACGACATATGCCGGACGAACGGCATCCCGTCGCTTTGAGGGAAAGCCTCTGTGGTATATTCATCACGGGACCATCGCCGACTCGCGTGACTGAAGGAGGCATCGAACATGAACGGCAGTGGCGGGAGTAAGCGCAGGGAAAGGTCGGTGAAGGTGGCGGGGATCCCCGTCCTCAGCGCCGGCGAGGGTTTCCGCTGGGGCCTGGTGGCGGCCGGGGAGACATCGGTGGGGCTGGTGGCCTCGGGCAATATCGCGGTGGGGCTGGTGGCCTCGGGAGCCCTCGCGGTGGGGCTGGTCACGACGGGAGCCCTGAGCGTGGGGCTCATCAGCGCGGCGGGCGCCGTGGCCGTGGGGCGGAAGGCGGTGGGGGCCATCGCCATCGGCCGCGAGACCAAAGGGGCCATCGCCATCGGCCGCCGAGCGGAAGGGGGCCTCGCCCTGGGGCTGGGCGGAAAGGGGGCGGAGGCGGATGCTGGATAAGGTACTCCTGTGCACCGACGGCTCCGAGGCGGCCGGCAGAGCCGTGGAGTTCGCGTCCCGCCTCCTGGCGGGGAGCCGCACCACCGTGACCCTGCTCATGGCGCTGGAGCGGGAAGCCCTCTACCCCCCGGCATCCGCCGACGGGATGCTCCTTCCCGAGATGGTCCTGCCGCCACCCGCCGAGCTGGAAGAGGCGCTGGAGAACAGGGCCCGCGGCATCCTGGACAAGGCGGCGGCGACCCTTCGCGGCGAAGGGGTCTCCGTGGAGACCTCCATCGCCTGGGGCTCGGCAGCGCGCGAGATCATCAGGGAGGCCGGCGAGGGCTCCTACGACCTGATCATCCTGGGCCGCCACGGCCATGGGGTCCTGAGGGGATTCCTCATCGGATCGGTGAGCGACCGGGTGGTCCGCCACTCACCCTGCCCGGTGCTGGTGGTCCACTGAAGGGCGCTCTCGCGGAGGGGCCCTAAAGCTCCCCCTCTATCTCCTCGACCTCCTTGCGCCCCGCCTCCAGCTCCTGGCCCTGCTCATCGTCCAGCCTGAGCAGCAGGGCCTGGAACTCGCCCATATGGGTCTTCTCCTCCCTGGCGATGTCCAGGAAGACCGCTCTTATCAGAGGGTTGTCGGTCATGGACGCCAGCTGCTCGTACAGGCTAACCGCGTCCAGCTCGGCGATCATGCCCACCCGCACCAGCTCGCGGTCGAGTTGCTCGCCGCTCAGCCTGTCCAGGTCGAAGGGTATCTCCGAGAGCATCTCTACCTCCCCATATCCTTTTCCGGTTTCCCGCGAAAACGTTATTCCCGGCACTCCCGCTCCTTAAACAACGTACCCGACCATCGCTCTCGCTCGCGCCTATTGACGTGTGTCATCGCGAACTGCCCTCCGTATGCCGTTAACTCGAGTTGATGGACAAGAGGAAGTTCACCATGGCCCTGGCGGCGGTCCTCCTGCTCGCTTTGGCATACCTTGCCTGGGCCAGGCAGAGAGGAAGTGACACTCCCGTCGTCACCGCTCAGTCTGAGAGCGGGGAGACGGTGGAGGTCACCCCGGTGGAGAGGATGAGGGTGCGCACGGCGGAGGACGCCCCGCCGCTGGACGCGGCCACCTGGAGGCTGGAGGTTTACGGACTGGTGGAGAGGGAACTGACGCTCACCATGCGGGATATGCTCGCCCTTCCCGCGGAGGAGCGGCTGGTCGAGCTGCCCTGTGTGGAGGGCTGGAGCGAGACGGCTCTCTGGAAGGGGGCGCGCCTCTCCCTGCTGCTGGAGCGGGCCCGCCCCCTCCCGGAAGCGGAAACGGTGGTGTTCATCTCGCCGGGCGGCTACACCACCTCCCTGACCCTCGAGGACATAAGGGAGACCGACCCCCTGCTGGCCTGGCAAGTCAACGGGGAGCCATTGCCGCAAGAGCAGGGATTCCCCCTGCGGCTGGTGGTCCCCCACCGCCTGGGGTACAAGTGGATAAAATGGGTCACCGGGATACGGCTGATCGAGGGTGATTACGAGGGATACTGGGAGAGCTACGGCTACTCCAACGAGGCCAGGGCCGATTAGGCCGCCTCAGCGCAGTAGCCCGTCATGCTGATGGAGGCAACCATCCATATCCCGCACCTTTTAAAATGTCAATGGGTGGCATCCCGGACCTCTCGAGACCTCATCATCTCACGCCTTTACATGAGATCGGATCTGTGGGCTCACAGGAGAAGCGAGGATATGGCGCGGTCCAGGTCCTCCAGGTTGCGGCATACCCGCGCCTCCTTGAGATGGGGCATGTATTCCCCCATCACGCTGTCCCCGGTATCCCAGAAGGGCCGCGGCTCGGGGTTGAGCCAGATGATGCCGCGGGAACGGCGGGCCATGTTCTCCAGTGCTCCCGCGCAGGGGTCGTTCTGGTTGTTGCGCGCGTCCCCTATTATCAATATGTAGGTGCGGTACCCCACGTCCTGCAGGTATTCATCGCAGAACTGGCGGAAGACGCTGCCGAAATCGGAGCGTGCGTAGTAGACGATGTCCGCCTCCTGCAGGGCCATGCGCACGCCCTCCTCGATGCTCTCCTCGTCGAAGAAGGAGGTCACCTCGCCCAGCTCGTCCACGAAGACGAAGGAGCGCACCCGGGCCAGGCAGTCCTGGATGGTATATACGAACCGCAGCATGAACTGTGATACCCTGGCCACCGAGCTGGATACGTCGCAGAGCACCAAGAGCTCCACCTTCTCCCGCCGGCGGCGCCTCATCACCAGGCGGAAGGGTATGCCCCCGTGCTGCATGTTGCGCCGCAGGGTGCCCTTGACGTCCAGGCGACCGCGGCTCGAGCTCTTCTCCCGCAGGGCCAGCTTGTTGCGCAGCCGCCGCGCCAGGGCGTAGACGGCTTCCCGCATCAGCTGCAGCTCGGCCTCGTCCAGCTCCGACAGCGGCCTTCCCATCAGGCGCTTCATCCTCTCGGACCGCGAAGCCCCGCCGGCTCGCCTGGTCTGCTCCCTTTCCACGAACCGCCGCACCGCCGAGCGGAACTCTTCCCGCAGCTCTTCGAAAATCCGGCGCAGCTCCTCAAGAGAGCCCTCCTCCCATCCCGCTTCCCGCAGGAGCTCCAGCAGTCGCGCCAGCTCCGCCTCCGCTCCTTCCCAATCGAAGGAGTCGAAGATACGCCGTGTGTACATGCCCACCTGCTGCCGTGTTTGGAGCTGAGAGGTCCCCACGCCTCGGGCACCCTGCCTGATGAGGGTCTCCCATTCTCCTCCCTGCCCCGTCAAGAGCGTCATCAACAGGAGGGCACCCGCCGCTTCGCCTTCCCGGGCCGCGAGCTCCAGCTCTTCCTCGAGCTTCCTTTTGAGATCATCGTCCAGCGCCCCGTCATCCTCGGGGCGAGGGAGCCCGTAAAAATAGAGGGGGAACAGCTCCTCGAAGACGGAGAGGTCCCGCGAGCGCTTGATCAGGGTGGACCGCAGGGCCGTTTTGAAGAAAACGAGGTCGGTCAGGTCCACTGCCCTCAAGGCCCGCAGCGCGTCCATCACCTCAGCCGGCGACACAGGTATCCCGGCGCCGCGCAGTCCTTCGATGAAATCCATGACCCTATCCTGCAAAGCCCGCCTCCCCGGTCTTCACGCAGTCTCCGTCAGTCCGCAAGCAGGCGCGCGCTCTCTGCTACTTTAGCGATGTCCTTCTCGTATTTGAGGATGACGTTGAGCGTACCCCTCAGTGTATCCCGGTCGAGCTTCTCCGCGTTGAGGACCAGCAGGGCCCGTGCCCAGTCCAGGGTCTCGCTGATGCCGGGGGGCTTCTTCAGGTCCAGCTTGCGTATGCGCTGCACCGCCTCCACCACCTGCGCGGCCAGCTCCTCCCTGATGCCCGGCACCTTGGCCAGCACGATGGCGGTCTCCCGTTCCCTCCCGGGGAAATCCAGGTAGAGATGGAGGCAGCGCCTCTTCAGGGCGTCGCTCATCTCCCGGGAGTTGTTGCTGGTGAGCACGACCATGGGGATATGCCTGGCGGTTATCGTGCCTATCTCGGGTATGGATACCTGGAAATCGGAGAGCACCTCCAGCAGGAAGGCCTCGAACTCCGGGTCGGATTTGTCCACCTCATCGATGAGCAGCACCGCCGGCTCATCGGAGATGATGGCCCGCAGCAGAGGCCGGGGGACCACGAACTTCCGGGAGAAGAAGACCTCGTCCTGCCGGGCCACTCTCTCCACCGCCTCGGCCAGGGAGCTGACCCCGGCCAGCTCCTGCGCCAGCACGTCCTTGAGGATCTGGGTGTAGAGCAGCTGCTTGGCGTATTCCCATTCATACAGCGCCTTGGACTCGTCAAGCCCCTCGTAACACTGCAGGCGGATGAACTCCCATCCCAGGGCGGCGGCGACCACCTTGCCCAGATCGGTCTTGCCCACGCCCGCAGGGCCCTCGACCAGCAGGGGCTTTCGCAGCTGCTGCGCCAGATAGATAACTGTCGCCGTTTCCCGGCTGCATATATACCCCTGTTCCGCCAGCCGCTCCACGACCTCCTGCGGATCGCCGAACATCTCGCCGCTCCCTTCCCGGCCCGGGGGACCGCCCTCCCGGCCGCTCATCGCTCCAGTTCCCCGCGCAGCCTGCGGTAGATGCGCATGCCTATATCCAACCCGCGGTCGATGAAATCCGGACCATAGCGGCGGCCGGTGCCGGTCCTGAAAGTGGACTTGATGCGCTCTATGCCCCCCATCGAGGGGAGGAAATGATCGAGCAAGACCGCCAGAGATATGTCGAACGGCGCCGCCATGGACCAGACCGTGCTGATGAAGTTGTCGGGGCCCCAGCGGAACTTATCCGCATCATAAAGCGAGTCGGAGAGCAGGCGGCAGGCGGGTTCTTCCAGCGCCTCGGTCTCCCGGAAAGCCTCATGGTTGCGGATGGCCGCGGCCACCGCCTCTATCTCCCATGCTTCCAATCCCCTCTGAAACAGTATTCCCGCCGCCTCCTCTGCCCCGCGCCTGGCGTGATCGCTCTCCTCGCGCTTGACGTCATGCAGGGTGCCGGCAAGATGGGCCAGGCGCACCAGGCCGCGCACTTCGCCATCCGGCCGCCCGGCGGCCTCGATGATGATGACCGCCCCGGCATCAACGGCCACTTTGCGGACGTGGTCCAGGCCGTGCCCCAGCCGGTCGTAGCGCTCCCCCACCAGCCGCAGGCAATCCTGCACCAGCGTGTCCCTCTCGAAGCGGAGGCGCGATTCCCCCACCTCAGCCGCCCTCTCCCGGTAGAACAGAGGGGGCAGCACGGTCGCGGCTATCTCCTCGGAGACGCTGCGTGCCCATTCCAGCTCGCGCCGCTCCATCACCGTCTCCCGTCCGTGACCCTTTCCGGCTCGGCTCCGATCCCTCCAAAAGGCGGGCCCCATTCTGGAGCGAGCGCCGCCGCGGGGGATGCGGCCATTAGATTTTATCGGATGAGGCGGGTTCCAGCTTCATGCGGTCAGCGCCTCTCCGCCGGCCAGAGAAAAAGAAGCCGCGGACGGCAGGCGTCGGTGAAGGGCAGACTCCTCGTTTTCAACCTGAGCCTTTCGCCTGCTGCCCGCGGCAGTGGGGCATGTTTCCGTTTTCCGCCGCGTTGGCTTTGCCGCCGTCAGGAGGACGGGGCTCCCGCCCTCTTGATGCGGCGCCTCGCCATTCTGATGAAGTCATCCAGCGGGGCAAGGTTCAGACAGCGGTTGAGCTCCGTCAGCTCCCGCAGGATAACCTCCGCCTCTCCCGTCATCCCCTTCCCCATGGCTTCTTCCAAGCGTCTGGCCATCTCCCTGGCTTTTTCCTCGTATCCCTCCTGCATCTCCTGGCGGTCGCAGATGACTTTGTTGCCGCAGCGGGGGCACGCCCGAAATACCAGGGGACCGCAGCACATAACATTGCCGATCATGCGGAAGAGCGCGGCCTCCCCCTGAAAGCCGCATCCGTCGCAAGTGATCATGGGATCCATGTCCCGCGCTCTCCTGCAGCTTTCCGCCTGAGCCCGGCGGGAGCCCTCAGCGCGCCTGGAAGGAGGCGCACTGGTCCGCGGCCTTGTCCGCGCTAACCGGCTTGGCCGTCCAGTACTGACTCTTTCCGTCATCCTCCCGCTGAACGCAGTCCCCACGGCCGGGGTCCTCTTCCAGGGGGAAGAACCATTTGCACTCGCTGCAGCTGGCCATTTTCCCTTTCCTCCCTCATCCGCCTACGGTCACTTCAAGGTCCCGCAACAGGAAGACCTCCACGATCTCGCGCAGTCTTTCCTCGGGGTATCCCTCACCTTGCGGGAAGGGGTATTCCAATCCGAACACGCGGTATTTGGCTCCCGCATAGGGGTGGTATGGGAGCACGTCCACTTCCAGGCCGCCTGCCGCCTGTTGCCGCAGCCCGGCCACGAAAGCGGCGGTGGCCTTCAGGTTTTCCTCATCATCGTTCACCCCGGGTATGAGCGGCACCCGCACCCGCATGGCCACTCCCGACTCCGCAACCCTGCGGGCGTTCTCCAGGATGAGGCCGTTGGAGCGCCCGCAGAAGGCGCGATGCCTGTCAGGGTCCATGTGCTTGATGTCGTAGAGCACGAAATCGGCGCCCTCAAGGGCCTTTTTCAGCTTCTCCCAGGGCGCGTGCCCGCAGGTATCCAGGGCGGTGTGTATGCCCCTTTCCTTTGCCGCTTTCAAGAGGGCCGCCGCGAACTCCGGCTGGGCCAGGGGCTCACCTCCGGAGAGGGTCATGCCGCCCCCTGAATTGCGGTAGAAGGGCTTGTCCCGCTCCACCTCCGCCATTATCTCCTCAACGCCGGCCTCCCTACCCCAGACCACCATGGCCTCATGGGGGCAGGCCTCGGCGCAAGAAAAGCAATCGATGCACCTGCCCTTGTCGATGCGCGGCCTGCGTTCCCCCGCCATGGATATCGCCCCCGCCGGACAGATCTCCATGCAAGTTCCGCAACCCTCGCAGTTGGGCGAGTAGGGGAAGACCTCCGGGAAGCGCCGATTTCCCTCGGGATTGTGGCACCAGCGGCAGTTGAGCAGGCATCCCTTGAGGAAGACGGTGGTGCGGATGCCCGGTCCGTCGCATAGGGAATATGTCTGTATGTCGGTGATGTACCCCTTGATGTCCATTTCCGCTCCCTATCCCCCGATGGTGGTCTTGATGCCCCTGCCCTCCAGGATCTCCCGGAAGTCCTCAACGTCGTATTCGGAGAGGCTTTCCGTCTCCTCATAGTCCCATTCCCTCCCCAGCCAGCGGTACTTGTCCTGGCACCAGTTGTGGAAGGGCAGTATGTCCACCTGAAGCAGGGCCGGTTTGAGCGTTTCCAGGAACTCGGCTATACGCCCCATCTGCTCGGTGGAGTCGTTGAAGCCGGGGATCACCGGCACCCGCACTATGATGCTCTCGCCCTCACAGGCAAGCCGGGCCAGGTTGGCGAGTATGGGCGAGTTGCTCACCCCGGTGCGCAGAAGGTGCAGCTTTCCGCTCAGGCACTTGATGTCGTAGAGAAAGATGTCCACGTAGGGCCGGAGGGAATCCAGTACCTCCCAGGAGCAGAACCCGCTGGTGTCCAGGCAGGTATGGATGCCGCGGCGCTTGGCCTCACTCAGCAGCGCCAAGGTGAAGCGGGGAAAGCTGGTCGGCTCACCGCCGGTCAGCGTGAGCCCCCCCTCCGAGTTGTTGTAGAAAGGGATGTCCCGCTCAACCTCATCCAGTATCTCTTCCACGGTCATCCTCTCGCCCACCCGCAACAGGGCTTCATAGATGCACGCTTCCACGCATTTCATGCAGCGGTCGCACTTCTCGCGGTCTATCTTGTGGTAATGACGGCCCTCGTCATCGGGGTCCAGTTCCACCGGAGGTTGTACGGCACCTTGCGGGCACGCGTCGAAGCAGCGTCCGCACTGCCGGCAGAGGCTCTGCTTCCAGTAGATCTCGGGCCTGAAATCGATGCACTCGGGGTTATGGCACCAAGCACACTGCAGGGCGCATCCCTTGAGGAAGACGGTGGTGCGGATGCCCGGCCCGTCGTTTATGGAGAACCTCTGGATGTTGGTGACGTAGGCCTTCTCGCCGTCCTCGTGCATGCCCGCCGCCCCGCCGCCTCAGGCCTTCGCCGCCTTCTCGCGGCGCTCCTCCTCCAGCTCGTTGCAGACCACCCAGTTGTAGCATTTCGGGCACTCGCGGTATGCCGTCTCCGCATCCAAGGTCGTGTTGTAAAGGTAGCGGAATTCGGACTTGTGCCCCTCGAAGCCGCATTTATCGCATCTCATCTCGCATCCTCCGTATCCTCCCTGATGAACTTCTTCCCGAACACCGGCGAAAGCCCCCAGGGGCGCGCCGGCTCCCGCAGTTCCCGCTCCTCCTCCACCTCGTTGAAGTAGTTGATCTCGCGGCAAACGGGGCAGCGCCGCAGGGAGACCGCCCCGATGCCCTCGGCCGGCCCCAGGTAGCGGAACTCCGCCAACGACCCCCTGTATCCGCAGCGCACGCAGCCCGCCATGCCTCTACTTCTCCTCGATTTGCCTCTGGGGACGGAAGGTGGGGTCCCACATGAACTCGCTGGTGTCGGTGCGGATGCGGTCTATCTCCTTGTACTGGGAGCACTGAGAGGCGTCGGTGTTGTCGAAGACCACCTTGTTCAGCTCGTTCTCCACGATCACCGCGCAGTGGCCGTCGCCCGCCGCAGAGGCGGAGTGCTGGCGGAAGTGCTCGCACTTGCCGCAGGCTTTCTCGGGCATCGCCTGCCTGCCTTTCTGCACCCCCCCCATCACGAACTGATCCCGAAGCTTGGCCCAATCATCGCTCATCTCCCAGACCTCCTCCCGCCTTCCGGTACTCGAGCCCGCTCCCGCATCAGCTGCCCAGCGACTGCACGTTGCGGGCGATGATGGTGTCCTGGGTCTTCTTGTTGAGGTCGATGAAGTGAGCCGAGTAACCGGCTATGCGCACGATGAGCTCGGGGTACTTCTCCGGCTCCTTCTGGGCCGCCTTAAGCGTCTCGTTGTCCACCATGTTGAACTGCACGTGGTCGATGCCCAGATCCGCCCAGGTCTTTATGTAGGAATGCCAGATCTGGAAGCCCTTCTCCCCCGCCAGCTGGGTGGGATTGAGCCGCTGGTTGAGCAGGGTGGCTCGCACCGCCCCGATGTGGTCTATCTTGGCGACAGAGCGGAGCACTGCCGTGGGCCCCTTCTTGTCCAATCCCGCCCCCGGCGAGCAGCCCCCATCGTAAAGGGTATCGCCCAGCCGCCTCCCGTTAGGCAGCGCCCACACTTTGGTGGCATTGGTAACGTAGGCGGCGATATTCTCCGGAAGCGGCGGCCAGGGGTTCCCGGTGGGATCCTTTATCTCCCACGAATGGGCGGCCACGTCGTTATGGCAGCGCACGTGGATTTGATCCACATAATCGTCATCGTTGCCCCACTTGGGAGCGCGCACGAAATCCATGCGCATCTCCTCATAGCCCTCCCAGTTGTTGCGGAGGGCCTCGATGAGCTGAGCCATGGTGTATTTCCTCTCATCGAAGACGAGCTTTTTCACCGCGGCCAGGGAATCCCCCGTCTCCATCCAAGCGAAGAAGGTAATCCAGGAGTTGCCCCGCTCGCTGGGGTGAGCGGAGTCCACCCCCAGGTCCACGCAGCGCTCGTAGATGGCCGAGAGGAATGGCCGCGGGTCCAGCTCGGAGGAGTTGTAACGGCCCGCCCCGGTCACCTTGGTGAGCGTGTCCATCATCCACTTGATCTGGGTGTACCAGGCTTGATAGAGCTCCTCGAAGCTCTCGAACTTGGAAGCGTCCCCGGTGTGGGGGCCGAACTGCATCTGCAGCACCTGATCGAACCCGTCGAAGAGCGCGTATTCCATGGCCTTGGCGGCGATGATGGTGGCATTGGCCATGCGGAAAGGCTGACAGCCCCATTTGGTGTCGGGGCAGGGGGACATGCAGGCCTGATGCACCCAGCGCCTTGCTTCCTTGAGGGGATGGCGGTGCCAATGCATGGCGTTGGCGATGAGGATGGGATCGTTGCGCATGGAGGGATAGCCCAGCCCCTGGCGGATGCACTCGAAGACGTTGCGCAGCGTCTGCATGCGCACCTGTGGATGGTAACGGAAGGCGAAGGTGGGGTTGGCCACCCTCACCAGCCGCGCCGCCTCCAGCAGGCAGTCGGTCATGTCGTTGCAGGCGTCGGTCCCGTCCTCGTTGACCCCCCCCAGGGTCCATACCCAGGTACCGGTGATGCCCTGCAGGGTGTCTCTCGCCAGCATCAACCAGAACCAGCCCACTTCGTAGCAGCGGATGAGGAACTCTCCGGTGAGGTCGAGGGCCTCTTCCTTCGTCAGCACCTTGTCCTGATTGACATCCTTGTCGTAGAAGGGCCCGTGCCAGTAGTCGGGCCGGGCGGGCCAGGCCCCGTCGCAGGCCTCGTAGCGGGTTAGTATCTGTACGAAGTGGTCGAACTGCAAGGATTCCCACAGATGCTCCGGCGGTCTTGCCGGCACCTTCCAGCAGGTCTCGGCGATGCGTTCCAGCTCCTGCTTGCGCTGCGGGTCGGTCTCGAAGTTCTCGGCGATTATGCGCGCCAGCCGGCTGTAGCGGCGGGCCCAGCGCACGGCCGCCTCCAGGGTTATCTTCATGGCCTTCCAGATGTCCAGCTTCTTGTAATACTCGTAGTCCTCAGGCTCGGGCACCCTGCGGTATATCCTCTCCTCCGCCTCCGCCATTTTCGCGTCGATCTCGGCGATGATACCCTCGAAACCCAGGCGGAACATGTAGTCCCACTGCTTGGTGCAGTAGCCGATGCGGTGTATGGGAAGCCCCCAGCCTATGGCCCCGGTCATCAGCTTGACTATCTCCTCAGGGGGCAGCTTGGAGAACATCTTGGTCCCGGCGGTCTGGGGGTTCCAGTAATCGCAGATCTCCCTGATGATGCGCAGGCTCCGCTCCTCCGGCTCGGGGATGACCGTGCGGTCGTTGTAGAGGTCCTCGTTGAGGAGGAAGAGTATCTCGGGGTGCCAGACGATGGTATGCGGGCGCGAGCCGAGGTAGCCCATTATCTGAGCGTGGTCCTGGATGAAGATGGTTATGTTGTCCCATACGTGGGCCAGGGCCTTGGCATGCCTGATGATCAGGGGGTCATGTTCGTTGGCCTGAAAGGCCTGGGTATAGAGGATGGGCCTTTCCAGATCCACTTTCACCCCGGGCTGATAGCCCGAGCCCTTGGCCCCCTTCTTCCAGACCGCCTTTCGCAGGTAATCGAGGCGTTTGGATCGCTTCTGCTCGGCCCACCACCACCATTGCCCGCTCTTTTCGATCTCCTCGATGCTCCTCATCTCCACAGCCGACATCTTTGGACCCCCCATCTCGTCCTTGCCTCTCCAGCGTTTCGGAGAGGATCCCGCCTCCCGACCGATATGCCCGGACGACCGGGCTTTGACATGCAGGGAACGCCGTCACTGGGTGCTCAGATGTTATCTTCGGGTGCTGCGAACTTTGGTGAAAAAACTACGGAATGAAATCTCTGAACTCATCTTATGGATGGCCTCTCCATACAGTCAAGACGGGTGTTTGTTCATTTATGCGGCATTATTGAGGGCCGATTCACCCTGATTTTCCAAGAAACGGTCGAGGTCTGAACATATCAAGCCGATAATGTTCAATAAGCTTCCCTTAGAAGGGTTAGTGGAACACGAACCTGGTTCTTCGGCGACGCATCGGATTTGGAATCCGGCGCGCTGCTGTCATGAGCCGTAGAGGGCCATCAACTCCCCCAGATCCTCAAGCCGCTCCAGGCCCTTGAGCATATCAAGAGTCCTCTCCGCCACCTCGCGGCTCTTCAGCAGCTGTACGCATTCCAGGTATTTATCATGGATCTGCTCCTCGCTCATGGCATTGCCCGGCTCGCCCAGCGGTCTTTCCACATCCGCCTCGAAGACCGCCCCGTCCTTCATGGCCACGGTCAGATGGGCGGCGAAGGGGCTGACGGCCTCCCCCTCCAGGTCCTGCCAGACAAAGCGGGATATGGCCTCGGAGATATCCTCGCCGACAACCCTCTCATCGGTGAATTGGCGCACCCCCACCTTTCCGTCCAGGAGCGCGGCGCTCACGCAGAACTCCAGACTGAACTTTCCCTCCAGCCCGGAGCGGGGGCGGTGGTAAGTCAGCACGCCCCTCAGCCAGGAAGGAACCCGGCACTCCACGCGCTCCAGCGACGCTGGGTCCATATCGCCCCTGTCCTCGAGCACCTGCCGCCTTACCAGCAGCGCAGCGTCTATCGCTCCCTGGGGACCGCGGCAGCAGGGGTAGGGCTTGAAGCTCAGACCGGGGTCGAGCAATTCCCAAGGTCGTCCCAGAGAGGAGGCCATCTCGGCCGCCCGATGAGTATCCCCGGACAGGCAGCGGGCCAGGCCGTTCTCCCCGAAGAGGCAGTCGGGGTTGGCGGTGAACCTTTGTTCCGCGAGCTGCGCCGCCATGACCCCCTGCATGGCGGCGAGTCCCGCGTGCAGGGGTTTGGTCATGGTCCCGAAATTGGCGCGCACTCCGTTGGCCATGGAGCAGGCAATACCCAAAGCGTGGGCGGCTTCTTCCTCCCCAAGGCCCAGCAGCCTGCTGCAGGACGCCGCTGCTCCCAGCGTGCCCATGACGCTGGTCATATGCCAGCCGATGGCGTAGGGGTTGCCCCCCAGAGCCTGCCCCGCTTTGGCGGCGACTTCCAGCCCCGCTATGTAAGCGAGGATGCAGTCGCGCCCGCTTCTGCCCCTCTCCTCGGCTATGGCTATCACCGCCGGCACCAAAGCCACCGAGGGATGGCCGAGCATGCGGAAGCACACGTCATCGTAATCCAGGGCATGCGCCGCCGTCCCGTTGGCCAGGGCCGCCCAAGGAGCCGAGGTCTTCGAGCCGTTCAGGAGCAAGGTCGAGGACGGACGCCCCCCCAAGGCCACCGCCCACCGCGTCGCGATGCGCGAGGATTCGTCCTCCAGTCCCGCAAGGGCCACACCCATGCAGTCGATGATGGGCAGAACGGCGGCCCTCTTCGCTTCCTCCGGGATGTCCCCATAATCCAGCCCGCATACCCAACGAGCAACATCCATCAATTCATCCATCCTTCATCCCCCTTTTCACCGTGCCTTAATTGAACACTTCCCATTTAATTTGTATGGATACGGAAAACGATTATCCCCCCAATTACCTTGGACCTCGCGGGCATCCGACCCAAAAACCGGGAAAGTGACCCTCTCGCTGAACATTGCGCCTTCGATTTGTTCAAAAATGATGAAGTTGTATAAAATAACTCGCTGATGCTTGACGCCTTGCCGAATCGATGCTTAATATACGTCTTGATGCGGCCCGATCATAACACAGCCACACGGCACTGTAAAGAAGTTCCTTTTGCGGCTATGTTTCAGCAATACAGGCAAATCTGAAGGCCAGATATATTCTTTTCCGTCACACAAATGACGTCGCGGGGCTCCGCCTCGAAAGGCGGGACTGTGACTCGGATGAAAAGGAGATGGTGCCATGGCGCGGAGTTCAACCGAACCCGGAAAGAGGGTGAGGGTCATGGTCGCCAAGCCGGGGCTGGACGGCCATGACCGAGGCGCGAAAGTCCTGGCTCTGGCTCTGAAGGATGCCGGCATGGAGGTCATCTATCTGGGATTGCGCCAATCACCCGAGAGCATCGCCCGCAGCGCGGTGGACGAGAATGTGGACGTGGTCTGCCTCAGTTGTCTTTCGGGAGCCCACAACCACCTCTTCCCCGAAGTGGTGAGGAAGCTGCGCGAGATGGGGGCGGGGGATATCCCCGTACTGGGAGGAGGCCTCATACCGGAGGAGGACCGCGATTTCCTGAGGAGCGAGGGCGTGGCCGAGGTCTTCTCCCCCACCGTGCCGATGAAGGAGGTCGTCAGGCGTATAGAGGAGTTGGCGCAGCGATGAGCCGCGGCTCCCGACCGCCTCGGATGACCTTGGTCGGTGATATGGAGGTGACGGATGACCAAGGATAATGATCCCGCGACGCTTCGCCAGGCTTACGAGAACTGGCGCAATGAAGTGCTGGCCCGAACCGCCGCCAAATGGGGGCGCAGCCTGGAAGACATGCCCAAGAGCGTCTATACGCCCCTTGACCTGGAGGATCACGATTACCTGAGGGATCTGGGCTTCCCCGGGCAGTATCCTTTCACCCGCGGAGTCTACCCCACCGCCATACCCGGCGGGCTCTTCGGCGTCCGCCAGTACTCCGGTTTCGGCACGGCCGAGGAGACCCGCGATCGGCTGCGCTACCTCATCGGCAGAGGCCAAGCCGGGTTCAGTCTGGCCTCAGACCTTCCCACCCAGATCGGCTACGACTCCGACCATCCCCTGGCCCGGGGAGAGATAGGCCGCATCGGGGTGGCCATCGATACATTGGAAGATTTGGACACGATCCTTGAGGCCTTCGAAGATAAGACGCAGCCCTTCGTGAGCCGCCCCTCTTTCACCGCCAACTCTCAGGCCGCGGTGATCATCGCCATGTTCGTCGCCCTTGCCGATAAATACGGGGTGCCCCTGGAGAACATCACCGGCACCATACAAAACGACATCCTCAAGGAGTACGTGGCCCGCGGCACCTACATCTACCCGCCGCGTCCCTCGCTGAAGCTGGTGGGCGACACCATCGAGTTCTGCGCGAAGCGCATGCCCCGCTTCAACTTCATCAGCATCTCCGGCTACCATATCCGCGAGGCGGGCGCCTCACCCGCCCAAGAGATAGCCTTCACCCTTTCCAACGGCATAGCCTATGTCGAGGAGGGCCTGCGCCGCGGCCTCTCGGTGGACGATTTCGCCCCGCGCATCTCCTTCATCTTCGCCTCGGGCATCCTCTTCTTCGAGGAAGTGGCCAAGTTCCGCGCCTGCCGGCGCATCTGGGCCAGGACCATGAAGGAGCGTTTCGGGGCATCCAAGCCTGATTCCCAGAAGCTCCGCTTCGCTTCCGGCTTCGCCGGCTCCACTTACACCTCCCGCCGCCCGCTCAACAACATCATACGAGCCACCATCGAGTGCTTCGCTTCCATAGCCGGGGGAGCCACCGGCAGCGCGGTAGCCCCCTATGACGAAGCCATCTGCCTCCCCACCGAGGAAAGCAGCCTCATCGCTCTGGACACGCCGCGCATACTGGGGTACGAGGCCAAGGTCACCGACGTTAACGACCCCCTGGGGGGGTCCTACTACGTGGAAGCCCTCACCGATCAGCTGGAGGAGGAGGCTCTCTCCATCATGCGCGTTATCGAGGACATGGGAGGAGCGGTCGCGGCAATCGAGAACGGCTACATGCAGGGGGAGATCGCCAAAGGGGCTTACGAGCAGTTCAAGCAGATGGAGTCGGGGGAGAAGACGGTGGTGGGTGTGAACCGCTTCGAGACCGAGGAGTTCACCGTATGCGAGACCTTCCGGCTGGACCCCCAGGTGGAGGAAAAACAACTGAAGCGTCTGGCTGCGGCTAAGAAAAGGCGCGATCCCGCCGCGGTCAGGGATTCGCTGAAGCGCTTAAGGGGAGCGGCCGAGAGGGATGAGAACGTGATGGAGCCGCTCCTGGATGCGGTCAAGCGCAATGCCACGGTGGGCGAGATATGCGACGTCTTCCGCGATGTATGGGGGGAGTACAGGCCGCCTCAGGGAATCTGAAAAACGAGGCTTGAGGCGCCGGAGTGCCGTGCCCTGCGTGGACTGCCTTTGCCGCCGTCCGTCATAGATCTTTGTAAGATGAGAACAGGGGGTGTTCGAGATGAACGTGGGGGAGTGGGCTTATAAGCGATCCATCAACCCTCTTTCCGGGAACAAAGTGGCCTTCGTGGCCGAGGGCAGGGAATACACTTACCGCGATTTCAACAAGAGGGTCAACCGCCTGGCCAACGGCCTTCTTTCGCTGGGGCTGCGCAAAGGGGACCGCGTGGCCGGACTCTTCTTCAACTGCGTCCCCTTCATGGACGCCTATTTCGCCTGCGCCAAGTGCGGCTTCATCTGGGTGCCGCTGAACTTCCGCCTCACCGCCTCCGAGCTGGCGGGCCTCTTCGAGGATACCCGGCCCCGCGCCTTTCTCTTCCATTCGGAGTTCAACGACCGGGTGACCGAGCTTCGGGGACTGTACGACAAACCGCTTGAACTATGGGCGGTAGCGGGCGAGCCGGTGCCCGACTTCGCCGAGGACTACGAAGCGTGGGCAGCCGGTTTCGACGATTCGGAGCCGAGGGCGCCGGAGCCGCCGGACATGGAGGACCCCCAGATGCTCATGTTCACCTCCGGTACCACCGGCAAGCCCAAAGGCGCGCTGCTGCCCCACCGCAAGACCTTCTTCAACACCTTCAACGACGTTCTCGAGCTTCTCTTCGATTCCAACGCCGTATCCCTGGTCTCCATACCCATATTCCACTCGGGGGGCATCAACATCATCACCATGCCCACCTTCTACTGCGGGGGCACGGTCATCTTCCAGAAGTTCTGGAACCCCCAGGAGGCTCTCCAGATCATCAACGACCGCAAGGTGACCCATTTCGGGGCGGTGCCCACCATGCTGCAGATGATGCTGGACGTGCCCGACTTCGAGCGCTATGACCTGAGCTCCCTGCGGGGAGTGGGCATCGGCGGCTCTCCCGCCTCCCGGGAGCTCCTGGAGAACATCCGCGACCGCATGAAAGTGCCCCTGGTGGCCCAGGTCTTCGGATGCACCGAGACCTCGGTGGTATGCTACTGCACCAACATGGAGAAGATAGGCAGCGCGGGGCTGCCCCAGTTCCTGGGAGACGTCAAGGTGATCAAGGAGGACGGGAGCGAGGTCACTCCAGGTTCCGGTGAAGTGGGGGAGGTCTGCGCCAGGGGGCCCATGGTCATGTTGGGTTACTGGAACAACCCCGAGGCCACCGCCGAGGCCATCGTCGACGGCTGGTTCCACTTCGGCGACCTGGCCACCGTGGACGAGGACGGATACATCTACATAGTCGACCGCAAGAAGGACATGATCATCAGCGGCGGCGAGAACATCTATCCCGCCGAGGTCGAGAAGGTGCTGTCCACCCACCCCGCCGTCGCCGACGTGGCGGTGATCGGCGCGCCCGATCCAAAATGGGGCGAGGTGGGGCTGGCCCTGGTGGTCCCGCGGGAGGGGCGGGAAATAACCCTTCAGGAAATAGAGGATTTCTGCGAAGGCAAACTGGCCCGCTATAAGATACCCAAGCAGCTTTTAAAGGTGGAGTCCATCCCCCGCACCCTCACCGGTAAGATACTGAAGAAGGAGCTGCGGCAGGCCTACCTGGAACAGCGGAGCTGAAAAGCGGGTAAAGGGGCAGAGGGGCGAGGAGGAGGAACGGTGATGACCGAAGGGAACGAGCTGTTGGTGGAGAGAGACGGGCCGGTGGCACTGCTGACCCTGAACCGCCCGGAGAAGCGCAACGCCCTGTCCTCTTCCCTTCTGGTGTCGCTGGTCGGGGCCCTGCGGGACCTGGAAGCGGAGGGCGAGGTGCGCTGCGTGGTCCTGCGCGGGGCCGGCGATAAGGCCTTTTCCGCCGGGATGGACCTCTCCGCTCTGCCGGAAGGCATACCCGCCGACATACAGTCCCTCATCGAGGAGAAGGGGCCGCTGGCCTACGGCCTGGACGCGGTGGAGGAATGCCCGCTCCCGGTCATCGCCATGATCCGCGGTTGGTGCCTGGGGGCGGGCTGCGAAACCGCCATGGCCTGCGATCTGCGGGTGGGCGCCGCGGGGTGCCGCATGGGCATGCCGCCGGCGCGCCTGGGCATCGTCTACCCGCCGGAGGGCCTAAACCGCTTCTTACGCGCCGTCGGGCCCTCGGTGACCCGCAAGATATTCCTCACCGCGCGCTACTTCGAGGGCGAGGAGGCGCTGGCCGGCGGGATGCTGCACTACCTGGTGCCGGACGACCGGCTGGAGGAGTTCACCATGGATCTGGCGCGTGAGGTGGCCGGGCTCGCTCCCCTTTCCCTGGCCGGGCATAAGCGCTCCCTTTTCCACCTCACCCGCCCGTCCCCTCTTTCCGCGGAGGCGCGGTCGGAGATCGACGGGCTGATGGCCCGGGCCCTGGCCAGCGAGGATGCCCGCGAGGGCCTGGCCGCCTTCGTCCAGAAGAGGGAGCCGCGTTTCACCGGAAAGTAGCAGTGGGGGCCCCTTCCCATCACGAGAAGAGGCGGGGCCTTAAAACCCCCGCCTTGCTAGGAGATAAGCCCGGTCGCCTTTTCAGCTGCTCTTCCAGAGCCCGTGGAGGTTGCAGTACTCGCGGGCGGTGACACCCTCTCGGGGAACCGCGAACCTGCCCTCGGGAGCTATGCCCGGCTTGAGGAAGATGCGGAAAGAAGAGTCGCCGGCGACGATCTGCACCCACTCGATATAATGGTCGTCCTGCATGGGGTGAGCCACCTCGCCCACCTTGACCAGCACGCCGTCCTCGGCGACCTCCACCACGGGTACGTGTTTCTCCACCGCGGCGTCCACCATTCCCTCGACCTGCAGCGCCATGGGCTGCCCGCAGCAGACCAGCTCGCCCTTGCCCGCGTGCAGCACTTCCACGATGTTCCCGCAGATCTCGCACTTGTAGACCTGTAGCCTTTCCGTCATCGACCGATACCTCCTTCGCTCCGTTATATCCACGCGCCTGCGATACCGGGTTTTCTTATACCCGGTAGGGCGAGGCGGTAAACGATAGGGGCGGACCCGCGGAAGGCAGGGAAAGGAGCGCTCTACCCCTGTTCTTTGTTGAACATCTCGAAGAGCATGTGGGGGGATATGGCATCCTCGCGGTGCTCGCTGGCGTAATCGTCGATATAGGGGACCGCCAGTTTGTTCCAGGTCTCGTGATCCCAAGGGTTGTCGTTTAGGATGAGGGCCACGGCGTAACTCTCCCCGTCATTGGTCATGGCCTGTATCTCGCAGGCGGAGATTTTCTCCTCCAACATGCGCGTCAAGGCGTCGCGGAGGATGGTCAGAGCCGCGCTGTTGCCAACGATGCTTGCCTTATCGTGGTAGAAGAACTGGGAGAATATATGTAGAAGGGGATACTCCAATCTCTCACACCTCCTCGAGGGCACCCGTGCCCCGCTCCATGTGCCTCTTTCCCGCTACCCTCGCCTCACGCGACGATCATTTGCCGAATCTCCTATCGGCAGAATCCGTTCATTTCTTCAGCCATGGCCTCGACGACAAGATTTTACGACCTGAAGCGGATCCGTAGCAAGATGAGCGGAGGCCCAGCTACGGTCTTCCGCCATTCGCCGACCCCCTGAGGAAAAAGCCTTTCCGCCGAGAGCGGGCTTTTTCCTCAACGTTGCGGAGGGTTCGCCGCTGATGGTTTATAATCCTGATGGGCCGCTAGCTCAGTCGGCAGAGCACCGGACTTTTAATCCGGGTGTCCTGGGTTCGAGCCCCAGGCGGCCCACCAGCAAAACCGCGCTTGAGAGGCTCGATTGCCTCCCCGCACCGATCTCTCCGTAAGGATGTTCCTTTCCTTATGAGCGCTTTCCTAACCGTAATCATTGAACCACTTCCGAAAATACATGCTATCCTATAATGATGAAAAACATGGACCGCAAGGCCCGCTCGATGCGGAAGAGGCCGCGGCAGCGGGGCTGTGATCGGAGGCGGGACGGCTCGAAGGAGGTCGAAGCGGATGGACGTCACCGGCGGAGAGAAGTTATGGTTGAAGAAGAGGCGCTCACGGGTGCTCTGGGAGATAACCGCTCTGGTAGCGTTGGTATATGTAGTAGGAGGGCTGGCGGCGTTCTTCATCGCCCGGACTTCCTACAACCGCCTCTCTCGCAAGAGCACCGACAGGCTCATCGAGGAGAAGGCGGAGACCATCGCCTCCAGCTACGATTACCTCGCCGACATGGAGATGCAGCGTCTGTCCCGTGAATACGGTTACGAGAACATCGACCGCCCCAAGCTCTATGAAAAGCTTCTTAAGAAGGACCCCGACGACCTGGACCCCCTTCAGGAATACCTGATCAATATGTTGCAGAACATGGAGCGATCCGAGCTGCTGGACCTGCAGTATATCTTCATGATCATTCCGCCCAATCCCTTCACTCCCAAGCCCGTCAACTTCGCCTCCAACGACCGCTCCCTGCTCTATGCGGATCTGCCTGAGCCCATCAGCCGGGCCATCGAAGAGGAGAAGTCTTGGATCATCATGGAGGAAGGCCTACCCGAGCTGGGGCTTGAGGGAGAGCAGCTGGTCACCTTCACCAGGATCCCCTCTCCCGTGTCCCCCGACGTGCTGGTTACCTTCACCGGCATCACCCCCATGGCCCAGGACGTGGCCGAGATCAAGAGGTTCTACGATGACGAGAAGGGCAGCACCATGGCCAGGTTCGGCCTTGCGGTGGTCATCGGGGTGGTCCTGGTCATCTTCATCACCTTCTTCCTGCTGCGTTATCTCATCAGCAAGCGCATCACCGAGCCCATCGACCTCCTCTGCGGCGAGGCCGAGGAGGTGCTGGAGGGCAACCTCGACATCGAGGTGGTGGTGCACCGCGGCGGTGAGTTCGAGGGGCTGGAGACCGCCTTCCGCAAGATGGTGGAGAGCTTCCGCAAATACATAGCCAAGAGCATCGGCGAGGGATAAGAGGCAGCGTCGAAAGGGCCGGGGGAAACTCGGCCCTTCATCCAGCTCCTCTTTTCCGTTCGATCGGAGATGAGGGCGCGGCAGATAAAGGAAGGTGGCCGTGGTTGTCTGAAGAAGGGGTAAGGCATTACAGCCGCGGGCTTTTCCATGTCGCCAAACTCATCTGGGCGCTGGGGGAGCGAGTCCTCCGAACCCTGCTGCTCAACCGCTGCGCGCCTCGCATCGGCGGCATAGAGAGGAATATCCGCTACCGTTTTGGCGGAAGCCGCCTGCAGTCCCTGGACGTCTTCAGGCCGCGGGGCGAGCCACCCTGGCCCGTGCTGGTCTATATCCACGGCGGGGGCTTCCATTTCGGGGACAAACGCACCTATGACCGCGTCTGCCGCCGTTTCGCCTCAGGAGGGCACCTGGTCTGCAACATCAATTACCGCATGGCCCCCCGCTGGGGATACCCCGAGCAGGTTCAGGACGTAGCCGCGGCCATCGCCTGGGCCGCCGATAACGCCTCCTGGTTCGGGGGCGACACCGAGAGGATCTTCATCGCCGGCGATTCGGCCGGCGCCTACTTCGCCGCGGAATACGCCGCCCTGATGCTGGACGAAGGACTGGCGAGAAGGGTGCCTGTCGGGGGGTGCGTGCCACCGGAACGGCTGCGGGGCCTGCTCCTGTTCTACGGCGCCTTCGACTTCGAGAGGGTGCAGCGCACCTCCTTCCCCTTCGTAAGGGAGATGGCCACCGGCTTCCTGGGGCGGGATCCCGCCGTCTTCGCGGAGAGGGCAAGTGAGGCTTCTCCGCTTCGGCATATATCTCCCGGGTTCCCGCCATGCTTCATCGCCACCAGCGAGATAGACCCGCTCCACCCCGAGTCGCTGGAACTGCGGAACAGGCTCTCGGAGGAGGGCCTTCCCTTCCGGCTCCTGACGCTTCCGGCCGCGCAATATCCATTCACCTGGCACGGTTTTCTCAATTTCTGGTGGTGCAGGGGTGCCCGCCGGACCATGCGGGAGGCCCTGGCCTTCCTGGAAGAGCAGCGCTGAGGAAGCTATCGGTCCATTCTCGAGCTCGCCCTCGCCCAGGCGCCCCGCGGGTTGCACTCAGTCAACATCGACGGAGTTGCCGCAGCGGTTGCACCGCTTGGCCCCCCTGAACAGGGTATTGCCGCAATCGGGGCAGTGATACCTCCTCTCCTCTTCCTCCACCCACCGCTCCGTGCCCCACTCCCGCCACTGGGGTATGGCTCGCAGCATGACCTTCCTTCCAACCGGCATGATGAAGCCCTCCACGTGCTCGCAGGGCCAGTCCGGGCACTGATGGCAGCCCTCGTAGCCGCGCTCCCGCGTGCAGGACTTGAAGGGGCAGACCCTGCAGTAGAGGAAGACCCTGTCCTCCTCGGCGTTGCATCCCTCGCAGCGTATCTCCTCCGGCGGCACGTTGTAGACGGTGGACAGGCGCTCCTTGAACTTGAGGTTGCCGTCGCGATGGGCGATGAGGATCCCGCAGACCCCGCAGTAGAGCCCGCAGGGCGAGAGCCATTCCCTTTTCGCTGTCATGCCCGTCCTCCGGGAATGCAGCCGGCGCTTCTTGCCGGCGCCGATCCGCAGCGCAGGCCGACAGGGGCGCAGCTTCGCTTTCCCGCGGTCCGGCGGCGGCTCCATCCAGTTTGGCCGAGGGCCGACGGTCTATTCACCATTCGAGGACCTCCCCTTCCTCCTCCGCCTCCAGCTCCCCGTCGTCGCCCGCCGCTATGGCCTTGAGGTCCAGGCTCTTTATCTCCGGCAGGGAGGCCCCGATGATGCCCTGAAGCTCCCCGTACATACCGGATGTGCTCGCGATGACCCTCTCTATCTGCTTCTCCCGCTTCTTCCAAAGTCTCTGCATGGCCTGCCTCTCTTTGTCGAGGTCGGCCTGCATGGCCTGGAAGGCCTCCACTATGGCGGCCACCTTCTGGCGGAAGGAGGGGCCGGACAGGTAGTCGTAGAGCATTTCCATCTTTTGCTCCCGGCCCTCGGCGGCGGCCCTGGCCCGGGACACCTCTCGCAGCTGCATCCTCAGAGCGAAGGCCAGTCCCTCCAGGGAGGAGCGGTCGCACACCCATATGCCCTGGATGTTCCCCATGCCGCTCAGCCCCCGAGGCAAGGCCCGGCTCACGATCACGGCTATGTCCGCTCCCGCCTCCCGTTGATCCGTCTTGAGCTTGTCAATCCATCCATCGCTCCAGTTGCGGGTGTTCTTGGCCTCCCAGATGATGGTGCCGCAGGGGCGGCCGATCTCGTCATTCACCTTTTGAAGCAGGTCGGCGCCCCGCTGCCCTATCTTCACCGCCTCGAAGTCGTCCTCCGGGCAGAGTCGCCGCAGCACGTCCTCCAGCACTTCCTCCAAGGCCTCCCCGTGATCGCGGCCGGAGCCGCCCTCCGCCCTCCGCCTGGCCTCATCCAGCTGCTTCGTCAGCGCCTCCAGCTTGCCCTGGTATTCCTTTTCCTTCAGCTCGAACTGCTGGGCCAGTGCCGCGTGGAGCTCCTCGGTCAGCTTCTTCCTCTCTTCGTCCAGGCGCCTCTCCATCTCCAGCTGCTGTTCCTGCCGAGCCCGCTCCAGCTCCCTCTCCCTGCGGCGCAGCTCCAGCTCGTGTTTCCGCAGTTCGGCGAGGTTGCGGTCCCTCTCTTCCAGCTGCCTTTGCAGATCCTCCAGCTCCTGCTGCTGGGCCTTTCGGGCCTCAGCCGCGGCTTCCTTCTCCAGCTCGGCCCGCGCCTGCTCCAGACGCCTGCCCAGCTCCTCATCGAAGGACCGCAGCCGCTCCTCCAGCTCTCTCTCCCTCTTCTCCATCTCGTCCTGTCGGCGTTGCATCTCCTTTTCGCGCTTGGCCATCACCGCTCTGAGCTCCTTCTCCAGCTCGCTCCTCATCCGAGCGGAGATGGCCTCGGTCAGGGGTATCTCGCAGCCGCATTCCGGGCATATTATCACCTGTTCGGACATGTCTTTCCCCTTTCCTTTCCCGATAATAAGCCCTTACCATGATCATTATAGGGGGAGGCGGTGACATCGCCTCCCGGATGCGATGCCGGGCCGCCCGACGCCCGGCTTCAATATACGATGAAACCGCGGCGCGAGCGGAAATCGCCCATTCGGCCCGGCCCCCATCCGCCGTTCCCTACCGCCTCCTCATCCGCGCGGAAAAAGGCGGCGTGGATGACCCGTTTGCGCCAGACCAGGGCGGTCCCCAGGGCCCGCGGGGAACGGAAGCGGTGGTCCGGGCCCAGTCCCGTGGACTTGAAGACGCTCTCCGAGCATCCCTTGAGGTCTTTAAGGAAGGCCCGCGCCTGCTTGATGCCGGGCTTCCGGCCCCCCGCTCCGTTCCGAAGCACAAGCGCCTCGACGGCATAGCCGCGCAGCAGCTTGGGATGCAGGGCGGAGTAGGCCCCGAGGCGGGAGAGCATATCCAGGCCGGCCGGCTCCCCGCCCAGGAAGACGAGAAGGCCTTTTTGCCCCGGAACCGGCTTGAGGGATCTCACGAAATCCTCCAGCTCGGCGCGGCGGCCGTCGAAAATCTCGCGCATGGCCTCGGTGCGCGAGCCAGTTCCCAGGTCGGCGGACATCATCCTGACGGAATCCCAGACACCGTCCTGATCGGAGCGGAAGCCCATCCTGGCCTCAAGGCTGCCGTGAACCGACAGGTTTTTCTCCCGCCTGCAGCTGCGCGGCATCACGTAGGGCGAGGCCGAGAATCTCTCCGAACGGCAGCTCCAGCGTCCCGCCTCGGTGGAGCTCACCGGGATCTTCAGCTCCGCTCCCGCCGCCACCAGCACGCTCGTGTTGAGCACGCGGTTCTGCCTGGCGCCCACCACCTCCTCGCCGTCGAGCACGAGCACCGGCCTCTCGCCGCCGTTGGCCACGAGCAGTTCGGGCACGGAGCCCTCTTCGCTCACCTCCCTGACCTCCAGGGTCCCCCGATGAAGGGCCTCATCCAGGGTGACGCAGAGCGGCCTCGGCTTCTGCGGATGATGCAGGGGGAACACGGTCAGCCCGCCGTACGCCCTGCCCTCCCCCACCATGATGCCCTCGAGGAACTCGGCCACGATGCCTTCCATTTCCTTCGACCCCCTTTTCCTCTTTTCGCGGATCCGACACACGCGCTTGACTTTCTCTCTTTTAAAGAAATATCATAAGCGTGTAAAGTTAATTTATAGTATTATTATAGTGCTATAAGTGACATAATAATTTCTATCAAGGAGACTTTTTGGAGAAAAAAGATTATTCTCGGCTGGAATGCCGCATAAAGCGGCGAAACCGCATGATCCCCTGCGTCTTCCTCATCGACGCCAGCAGGGAGCCGGCCATGGCCTGCATATTCGACCCGCGCACCCGCGAGTCCCTGGACCATGCCAGGATCTACGGGCCGCGGGCGCTGAAGACCCACGCCTACAATTTCGCCTATATCGAGTCCCGAGACGGAGGGCCCCTGCTGGAGAAGCGGCCCTCCAACCGCCACGAGGCCGAGGCCTTCACCCGCGCCATACTCGAGAACGCCGAGGCCATCTCCAGGGAGGAGTATTTCCGGGAACTGGAGCTGGTGATCTGGCCGCCGCAGCGCGAGTGGGAGATACCGCAGGGCGGGGTGAAGAGAGCGGCCTTGAGCAGGGATCCCGTCTCCGCTCCGATCAGCGCATTTCGCACGGCACTAGCCGACGAGGGCGGGATGTTCCTCACCGCCTTTTCCCCTCAAGAAGGCCCGTCTCCCCGATTCGAGGGCCCCGCGCGTGAGGGAAAGCGGGGGAGCGAACGCAAGGCGATCATCAGGGAGATGGTCCGCCTGATGGAGTCGATGGAGCTGGAGGACCTGAGGGAGCTTCTGCGGTTCTCCCGCATGCTCCTCGAGGATTGACCTCTTTACCCCCTCCCCCGCCGATCTGCCCTTGCGCCCCGCGGTATAATCTGCCGGGTGCGTGTAGACGCCGAGCTCTTCTTTTCCCGGCGGACAGGTCACCGAAAGGGTGGGAGATCGTTGAGCGGAGCCGTTTTCTCCTTTCTCATCTTCGCCCTTTATGCCGGCATGGGCGCTTATCTGGCGATGCTGGACGGCAAGAGGGGCGGGGAACGCGCGGCCCAGCTCGCTTTCGGGCTGACCTTCGCGGTGGTCTCCCTGGTCTATCTGCTCACCGGCCTCCAGCAGGTCTTTCACCGCCTGGGGCATCCCCTGGCCGACCGCTCCTTCGCCCTCTTCTCCATGTACGCGGCCTTCTCCGCCACCATCCCCGCCAGCTACTTCGCCTCCTGGATAGCCCACCTCGACCGGCGCCGCGCCCGCCTGGTCATGATCTGCTTCGTCGCCCTTTCCTGCATATCCTACGGCATCATCAGCACCGCGCCCACGCGCCCTCTGGAATATTCCTGGGGCTCCACCTGGGACTTCGACTCCACCGCCCTGCGGCTCTACTTCCAGCTGGCCGGCGGCCTGCCCGCCTTGGTGGCCTTCTCGCAGTTCGTCCTGCTCTCCCTCTCGCCCATCAGGCCCCGGAGGGTGAGGCGCCGCATCATACTGGTCACCGCTTCCTTCCTGTGCATCATAGCCGGCTGGATGGTGATGCCCACCGGAAGGGAGATCCTGGTGGCGGGTTCGCGGGCGCTGTTGCTCCTGGGCGCCCTCCTGGCCATGGCCGCCTACTATCCGCCGAGTATCCCCCGCGGGAGAGGGACGTCGCCGTGAGCGAGGCGCGTCACTGCCGCGGAGGGGGCTGCGCGAGGCCTGAGTTTCAGGCGCTCCCTGCCCCTGGGCCGCTGCCGCCTCCATGGCCGCCTGCAGCTCCTCCATGGTCATCCCCGACTCCTTCTTCAGGCGTCTGTCAGGATATACGCGGGTGAAGAGGATGGCGCTTCCCAGGAAGGCGGCGGCAGCGGCCCAGGTCACCCATTTTGGCACCTGGTCTATGAAAACGGCGCGGAGCAGGGAGGCGGCGACAAGCCCGGCCATGGCCGCGGCCCATACCCAGGCGATGATCGTGTTATGGAGATGAACAGGGGCTGCTCCCATTGCTCCCTGGGCACCTGCTCCCGGGCGAACCGCAGGGTGAAAGGCCTGCGGATGGCCAGGGAGACCAGGATGATGGCCAGCAGGGCGAAGTCGGCGATGACGAAGGCCCAGCGGTCCATCCAGGCCTCGCTCACGCTGAAGGATATGGCGGACAGGAAGATGAAGAAGGCCAAGGTCCCGATGTCCGGTATCTTGCCCCGGCGGCGCGCCAGGCGGTAGGCGTTGACAGCAGCGCACACGCCCAGGGCCGAAAAAGCACCCGCGACGCGGTTGAACGGGGCTATGACCCAGAAGACAATCCACGGCCCGAAGCTCAGGAATACCTGCACCTTTCCCCCCTTCGCCTGACGTCTCCGTATAGCATGCCTTTCCCCTCCTCACCCTCACGCGGCGCGGAAGCGGTTCGGAAAACCACGCGTGACGCCTATTATCCAATGGGACCGTTGCGACATCAATGAAATCGCGGCGAGGCGCGAGGTCGGCCTCCAGGACCCCCATCCTGAAAATGTGGAGCCGTGCCCATGTCATCACGAGGAGCGCCCGCATCAGGCACGACATGCCTACTGCGGCAGGCGACCGGAAGAGGCACCGCGACTTGGCGATCCCGGCACTCTCATGCGGGTGGCGGTTTGCGCTGGGACGGAGATCGCCGCGCAACGGCCTTCGGCCTCCGCTCGCGATGACTGTTGGAGATTGGGGGGATGACCCGAACTGGAGTCGAAATTTTCATCGCCTGTGGTGCCGCGCCCGGGCGGCGTGGGGGACTGCAAGAAAGGAGCTGACCTGGATGATGATCGAGCTGTAAAGTCTTTATCGGCGAGAGCGGGTCTTGCCGGCATGGCCACGAGGTCATCCGTTCCAGAAATCATGGAGGCGGAGAGGGAGATGGACTGGGTCTTCTGGGCGCTGGCGGCGGCGGGAGCGGCGCGCGCGGCCGAGGAATGTTCGGGCAGGTTCCCGGGACTGAACCGCCTCGCCGGCGGAAGTAACCGGCCGGCGCGTTCCCGACCGGCCCCGGCCTTATGTCTGGCGATCAACGCGGCTTCCGTCGCCCTGATGGTGGTGGTGGCGATGCTCTGGCCCCGCCATCCCCTCCTCTGCCTGTCCGTCCCCGCATGGCTCACGGTGAGCGCCATCCTGCACCTCATACCCGCGGCGGCCACGCGGCGATGGGCGCCGGGCTCCCTCTCCGCCCTGCTGCTCCAGCTGCCGCTCTCCATATACGCCTTCCACGTGGCGGACGGGGCGGGGCTGGACGGGACCGTCAACGTCCTGGCCGCCTTCGCCCTGGGTTCCCTGTGGATGCTGGCGTCCTTCGCCTCCTCCCTCCTGCTCTGGGTGGTGGAAGAACGGTTCTCAGGCCCGAGCTGAAGTAAGGCGGAGGAGCCAGCAAGCTCTGTCCCTCGGCATCACAAGTGGAGGGGGCCGGGGTCCCGGTCCCCTTTCCGCCGGCAGGGCGCGCATCAATCAGAACTTCATCAGGCCGGCGAAGCCCAGGAACAGTCCCGAGCCGAGGACGAGCACCGGGCTGTATTCCGGCTGATACCCGCGGTAACCCATCACCAGGGCCAGGATGGACATGATGACCACCACGCTGGCCGCGGTGCTGTAGGCCCAGCCGGGGCTGCGGGAGAGCCGGAAGTCGTCATTCACGAACTTGGCGCCGAGTACCGAGAGAGCGAAGACGGCGCAGGCGGCCCCGACCACGAGAGACACCATGCCGTAGGGAGTCCGGTAGCCCCTCACCGGGTCTCCCCCCGCCGTCCGGAAGAAGCTGAGCCAGGTGAAGATGGCGACTGTCGCCGAGCTCACCATGGCCAGGAAATCTCCCGTTGGTTTGGATGCCTCCTCCTTCTCTCCCGCGACCAGAGAGAGATCCCGATTCTCCGAAAGCATCTTTCCTCCTTTCCTCATTCGTTTCCGCATCCTCCGGTCAGAAAGATAAGCGGGCAGATGTTCCATTGGGGTTTATTCGTGGTTAATATTCACTCACTTTCGGGAAATTTTCGGTGTAGGACATGTCGCGGGAACGGCGGACGGCCATCATGCCGACACAGCTATATCCGAGGCCGGACACGACCTGGAGAGATGTCCTCAACCACTTCCCGGGTCTTCTTCCCCGGTGAGCATGTCGTGAACCCGGGGCATCCACTCGCTGATGGAGATGGACTGGGGGCACCTGGTTTCGCATTCACCGCATCCACAGCAGCGGTCGGCTCTCTCGTCCCCGGGGAAGAAACGCCGGTATCGCAACCGGGAGGAGCGCAACCCATCATACATGGCCGCGTAGTTCACCAGGTCGAAAAGGCCGGGGATGTTCACGCCGGAGGGGCAGGGGAGGCAGTACCCGCAGTTCGTGCAGGGCACCTCGCGCCTCGCCTCCAGGGTCTCGCGGACGCGCCGGATGAGCTCCTCCTCCGCCGGAGAGAGAGGATCGCGGCCCGCCCTGTCCGCGGAGGCCAGGTTCTCCTCCACCTGTCGGAGGTCGCTCATCCCGCTCAGGACCACGCTCACCTCGGGTTGCCCCCACAGCCACTGCAGGGCGAGGTCCGCGGGGGCGCGGCGCACCCCGAGATCCTCGAAGAGGCCCCTTATCTCGGGGGGAGGGGAGGCCAGGCAACCCCCCAGCAACGGCTCCATCACCGCCACCGCCAGACCCTTACGAGCGGCGTGTCTCAGTCCCTCCGTGCCCGCCTGGTTCTCGACATCCATGTAGTTGTACTGGATGAGGGCCACCGTCCAGCCGTCGTAATCGTCCACGATGCGCCTGAAAGAGGCCAGGCGGTCGTGGAAGGAGAAACCCAGGTGTCTGACGAGGCCCTCCCTTACCGCTCGCTCCGCCTCCTCCAGCAGTCCGAGACGGAGGACCTCCTCCCAGCGGCGTCGGTTCAGGCCGTGGAACATGTAAACGTCGAGGCGGTCCGTCGCCAGGCGGCGCAGCTGCTCTTCCAGGAACCGGCGGAAGTCGGCTCTCTCCTTTACCATCCAAACCGGGTTCTTGGTGGCCAGCATGACCCGCTCCCGGTAGCCCCTGGAGAGGGCGCGGGAGAGGAAGGGCTCGCTCATCTCCCCGTGATAGGTGTAGGCGGTGTCTATGTAGTTCAGCCCCCCGTCTATGGCCCGGCGCAACATGGCGGTGGCCGCCGCCTCGTCTATGTTCGGGCTGCCCGGAAGCCCGTCTGTGGTCGGGAGGCGCATGCAGCCGAACCCGAGCGCGGAGACGGACAGCCCCGTCTTTCCGAAAGGCCTGTATCGCAAATCCGCATCACCTTCCCTTATGCGGTCTTCCATCCGTATTCTAAACAGATGGAACATCTCGCCCGGATTTTCAAGATAAATTCTTAGTGCCTCACCTCATAGACCCTCCCCTCCTTCTGCATGCTCCAGATCACCCTCACCAGATGCCTTCCCAGGGACCGCACCGCCTGGTTGTGCCCCCTGCCCTCGGAGCGCTTGCGCTGGTAGTAGGAGCCGGAACGGCTGACCATGCGGGAGTTATGCCAGGAGGCGGCCATCATGGTCACCTTGGCCCTCTTGTTCACCTGGCGGGGGACTCTGGTGCCCCGCCAGGACCCGGACTGATGGTCCAGGGGACACATGCCCAGAAAAATGGCCAGGGAGGCCTCACCGGAAAAGCGGGAGAAGCTCCCCATCTCCCCGGCCAGCTCGCACGCCAAGATAAAGGAGAACCCGGGGATGGCGGAGAGCAGGCTGGTCTCGGCGAATCGCGGCAGCAGCTCGCCCCTCCTGGCCTCGAGAAGGGAGATCTCCTCCTTGAGCTTAAGCAGGCGGGCGGCATCGGAGGAGACCATGGGGCCAACGCAGGACACCTCCTCGGAGAAGGTGGCGCCCCTCTGCCAGGAGCGGATGGCCCCGCAGTAGGTCTTGCCCACCCCCGGGGATCTTCAGGATGCTCTCGGGGCGCATGCGGCCAGGGAGGAAAGATCGGGGCGGGAGCAGAGGAAGCGCAGGTTCTCCACCGATCCGGTGATGCGCGGCAACTCTGGACATAACGAGCGCAGGTCACAGGTCAGGCGGCAGGCCACCCTGACCTTCTCCCGCACCAGCTCTCTGCGGCGGCGGGTGAGCCTCTTGAGCTGCCGGTTGGACCTGGGGCACCTCCACCACCGGGGCCAGCACTCCCCGGGCGGCGGGGTGCTTTCCCTTGAGGGCCAGAAGGGTGGAGATGAGCCAGGCGTCCCGGCGGTCGCTCTTGGCCGGAGCGGAGAAGATCTCCCGGAAGCGGGCCATCTTGAGGTTGTTCACGTTGAAAAGGGCCCGGCCCCGGGAGAGGATGCGGCCGTCCAGGGGGCGGGCGTGTCCCCCGTATCCCTCCAATGGCCACGGCCACCGGACCTCCTTTGCGGTGATGCTCCACCCGGCGGAAGAAGTGCCGGAAGCCCTCCTCGTCGTGGGGTATGGCGAATTCCTCCAGGATCTGCCCCTCGGGTGAGGCGATGCAGACCTGGTGGGAGATCGCCCCCCATATCGATGCCCACACAAAGTGAGGATCGCAAAGGCCGCCTCCTTCTCTCTTTTGGGGGAAAGGGGGAGTTACGCCCGTCAGTTCACGTCTACCGTCAGAGCCGCTTGAGGCATCATCTCGTCTGACCCATGCGGGCATATGAGGGGGCGGGGGCGGCGATTCAGCCCGGGCGGCATCAGCCTTAAGAGGCAGATCTACTGACCTCGGAAGCCACACCCCCGCCATATCTTGAGTCTGCCCTTCCACCCCTATCTCAACAACAGCATGATTCTACTCCGGAAGGGATGGTCCCTGGAAACACCAAGCCTCAGGGAGTCATCCTTCAGGACAATCCCTTCAATGCCGGATCCGGGCAAAATTAGATGGTAGACCCGCTGAACCGCGTGAGTATCCACTGGGCAGGGGGGTCAGGCCTCTTTGTCGTTCTGGGTGCCTTTGCATGCGCATCTCCAGGGCAGTGCTGAAAAAAGTTGAAGGTTTGGGCCTGGCCCCAAGTTGAAGGTTTTTGGAAAAATGTGCAATGTGAAGGGCTGATCCCATGTGGTAGACTTTTCGGCAAGACATCGGGCCGCGCAAAGGAGGAGAGATGAACGGTGGGCGGATGAAGAGGGGGTTGTCATTGTCAAGCTTCCTGGGGATGGCCCTTACGGTTTTGATCCTCCTGGGAGCTGCGGGATGCGGAGGGAAGGGGGCCGACCAAGCCAAGCAGGCCTTCGTCGACGGGATCATCAGCATCCTGGAGGACAATCAGTCCCACCCGGAGATAATGGAGGAGGGACAGAAAGCTTTCATCGCCTACTATCAGTCCGGCTTCGGCGACCTGGAGAAAGCGGCGGCGGCGGCGGAATCCTTCGAGAAGAGCAACGAGAAGGACGCGGGGACCCTGCGCGAGCTGGGCGAGCTGGAGAAGCCGGATGACCGAGCTTCGGCCATAGCAGCCGGACTGGAAGAGGGCATAAGGACCATGGATGAAGGGAACTCCCGCTACGCGGAGGAGCTGCGCCGGGCTGCGGGGCAGAGCCAGGAGCAGCGGGCGGGCATAAACGAGGCGGGCAAAGCGATCATGGAGCGGCACTACCTGCCCGGTCTCGACGCCATCATCTCCGCCCTGGACGGTCTGTCCGGTTACGTGAGGGATCACGGGCTGCAGGGCGAAAAGCGGCTGCAGGAGATGCTGGACAAGTTCAGGCAGGAGCGGCGCGAGACGGAGATGAGCCTGAAATACATGTAGCGGTGGGGGCCTAGGATAAACGGCACGACCATCTCAAGAGACCGCGGGCTCTTTCGGGTTCTCGCTATTTTCATGAGCAGGCCTATTCGCAAAGCTCTTTTGCTAGCCCTCCTCCTGCCTTTGTCCGCGGCGACCCTCGGCCGGGGCTTATCCGCGGAATCCCGGCCCCTAACGGCGGGCGCCTGTACGGGGTCGGCGTTTAAGCGGGCTCACAGGGACCTTAACCGCGACGCGACCCGAGTAACTTCCGTTCTTTATGCTGCGGCCACATCGGGGCAAGGCCGCTCCTTCGCCCACGACTCCGCGGGGGTGACTTCCCCCTCCACCCTGTGGTATCTGGCGGAGGGATGCACCGAGGGCGGCTTCGAGACCTGGGTG
>MU158496.1:0-21070 GCA_015711755.1 Candidatus Geothermincola secundus
GTTTATCCGGCCCGGCATCGCCGTCCGCGCTCCCCGCAGGGACGCCCGAACCTCATTCTGCCAGGCCGGTGATCAGAAAGGCGATGACGAACCCCAGGACCACCATGGTCTCGGGAATGGCGATCATGATGATGGCATTGCCGGCGAGCTCGGGTTTCTCCGCCAGGGCTCCCGCCATAGCCGCTCCGATCTTGGACTGCGACCAGCCGGTGGCAAGGGCGGGCAGGCCGACTGCCAGGGCCGCTCCGATAGCGATCAGTCCGAGTTCCAAGCTATTCACCTCCTGATCTCTTGAAGGGCTCGTACACTTCTTCCGCTTCCTGGTAGAACTTGGTCATGGTCTCCACCAGGTTGAGACGCAGGGACTGGATGGAGGGGCTGAGCACGCCCAGCGCTATGTTCAGCGTGTGAAGGGCCGCCGCCACGATGATGCCGATGGGGATGAAGGCGCCGGAGAACTTGGCCCCCAGCTCGTTGGACACTTCCGCCAGGATCACCGAGGCCAGGGCGATGCCGTAGAGACGGGCGTAGGAGAGGATGTTGCCGAAGGTGAGGGCGGCTTCCATGCCCCCTCCGAAACCTCCGCCGTAACCGGCAAGACCGATGCCGATGACCGCCAACACCGCCCCGATGGCCGTGCCGACCTGAAACTTGACCCCCCAGATGAAGAAGAAGGCGATGACCAGCCCCCAGACGAACAGGAGGTAGCCCATTTTCTCCAGGGCATGCCGCCGGTTCTTCTCGCGCAGCCCGTCGATGAGGCCGATGATCAGTCCCGCGCTCATCTGCAGGACGCCGATGAAGAAGACCACCAGCAGCAGGATCATGAAGATGTCCTTGTTCTCGCTGGCCACCCTCTCGATGGGCCAGCCCCATTCCTTGCCGCTGCTGGTGACCCCCCATTTCCAGACCAGGTGATACCCTCCCCAGAACCATCGGAAGAGGAGATCTCCGAAAAACTCAAGGTAGAGTAGGCCGAAGAAGATGGTGCTGATGGCGCTGATGAGCAGCACGTTGGCGAACAGTCCGATGATGCTTTTCTCGGTTCCCCGCTTCTTCAATATCCGCTTGATGAGAAAGACCAGCCCTATGAGGACCAGCCCGTAGCCGATATCCCCCAACATGAACCCGAAGAGGATGGGGAAGAAGATGGCCACCAGGAAAGTGGGGTCAAGGGCGCCGTAACGGGGCGGCTTGATGAGTGCGTAGATGAACTCGAAGGGCTTTACCACCGGGTTGTTGCGCAACGCCACGGGGGCGTGCTCCAGCTCCTCGTGAGTGGGGACCTGTTCGGTGACCTCTACCTTGCCCTCGAACTTGCGGTCCAGCATCTCCCGCAGCTCGTCCACTTTATCTTGGGGCATCCATCCGGTGATGACGAAGACATGGCCGCTCTGGCCGAACTTGGGGATGGCCTCCAGCGAGGCGACGCGGTCGGCGATGAAGTCCTTGAGAGCCACCAGCTGTATGTACCATTTATCGGACAGCTCGTCGATCTGCTTCTGAACCTCGCGGAGCATGGGCGGGATCTCCTTGTACTTGCGCTCCAGCTCCTGCAGAGCCTCGTCGTAAGGCTTGTCGGCCATGTCCGCGGGCAGGCGCACCTGATTCACGTTCTCCGCCGCCAGGAAATTATGCACCTGCTCGGAGTACATCTTGTTGAAGACGACGATGGCGGCGAAAGTGTCCTCGTCCACCCTGCTGGAATGGACCTCGCACTGATGGTTGGTTATCCTCTCCACCTCGTCTTTAATGTAGTCGAGGACTCCCGCGTACTTCTTCTCCACCAGCAGGGCCACCGAGGTGTAGTGCTCGGAGGCGGTTATCTTGCTGGCCAGGGGGTATATCTTCTTTATGATGGGCTCGTATTTGGACAGCCGGGAGAGCTCCATCTCCAGCTCCAATTTGCGGCTTATGAGGTTCTTCAGCTCGGCTTCTTCCTCCTCCACCAGGGAGGCGATGTACTCGAGGGACTTACCCGAATAGCTGTCGTATATTTCCTTGACCCTCTTGCGGGATACTCCGCCTTCCGGCGGAGTCAGCTCCGCAAGAAGGGCGTTGTTTCGCATCATCAGGTTCTGCAGCCGGTTTCTTTCCTCTTCAAGACCCGGGTCCATCTCCATGGGGATCAGGGTGGCGTAGCGGGGCCCCTTCTTCTTGGTGATATCCTCGAGATGGATCAGGCCGGTGTCCTGCAGGGCCTCCAGGACCTCGAAGAAGAGGCTCTTGATGCCCACTATCTCCACCTTGGCCATCTTAACCAGCATTTCCCGTCTCCTCTTGTCCCGTCCGCGCTCTCTGCCGTTCCGCCGCTGATTCCGCCCCGTAAAAAAATTGTCGCCGGCGCTTATGCCGCTTCCGCGCTATCTGGGGTCTTCGAGGAAGCAGACGCTGGACACGATGAAGCGGACGGCTTCTTCCAGATTCTTCTGGCCCGCCTTCCTTATTCTCTCGATCTCCAGGTCGGCTTCCTTCCTGACTTTCTCCGCTTCCTGCCGCGCCCTCTCCATGACCGCGCCGTATTCCTCCTTGCCCACTTCTTCCTCCAGCGCTTCCCGACGGATGGTCGCCGCTTTGCCTTTGGCGTCCTCGATCATACGCTCGGCCTTTCGCCGTTCTTCGGAGGTCTTGGCGCGGATCTCGTTTTCCTTGGCGACTATGCGGGTGAGTATCTCGTCCCGGGAACCCGCCCACTTCTCTTCCAGCTGCGCGGATATGTTCTTTCGCTGCTTGCCCTTCTTGGCCCCGTGTTTTTCCTTCGTTGCTTCCTTCATATCCTGATCGTCCTTCGGCTCGCCGGGTCGGGTCCTTCCTGAACCTGATCCATATCCCGTAACATCATAGCCACCGCAATATATAGTGTCAATAAAAATACCACCTGGGGGGTAGAGAGGGGAAATGCGCTTTTTCTTTTGTTCATGCCGGTTTTCGGCATCCTCGCTTCGGGAGCCGATGAGCGATAACTATAATTTTCAGTAACTTAACAGAAAGGCCGGACATGGGGATCGGCCCTCCCTCAGATGTCCGGCACATCCGCCCCAACGCAACCCCGGGACCGCGCCGAAGAGTCTTTGAAGGTCCGGGGCCGGCGCCTCCCGACGAAGGAAGTGCCGGCTGCGGGTCCTGTCCCTCACGCCGGAGATGGAACGGGGACATGCCTCTAAGTCTGGGAGCGATACAGCAACCAGAGCCCGTGCAGGGTCAGCAGGGGGTCATGAACGTCTATGCAGCGGCATTCTTCCAGGACCACCTCGGCCAGCCCGCCCGTGGCTATCACCCTGGTCGCGCTTCCCAGTTCCTCTTTCATCATCTCCACCAGCCGCTCGACCTGTCCCGCGAACCCGAAGACTATCCCCGACTGCATGCTGGAGACCGAGTTGCGGCCGATGGGGCCCGCCGGCCGCTTCAGCTCGACGCGGGGGAGGCGTGCGGCCGCGTTGAAAAGAGCGATGGCGGAGATCTCGATGCCCGGAGCGATGGCTCCTCCCAGATACTCGCCCTTCCCGGATATGGCGTCGAAAGTCGTGGCGGTGCCGAAATCCACCACGATGGAAGGTCCGCCGTAACGCTCGAAGGCGGCGACCGCGTTGACGATGCGGTCGGCGCCGAGTTCGCTGGGATTGTCGATGAGCAGGGGCATCTCCACCTCGACATTCTGGCCGACCACCATGGGTTCGAAGCCCCAGATGTCCCGTACCATGTGCGAGAGCGCCATGGTGGCGGCAGGGACCACCGAACTGATGATGACGCCGTCGAAATCGGGGAAAGTGAGGCCTTTGAGCAGGAGGAACCCCTGGTAATAGAGGGCCAGCTCGTCACCGGTTATCTTCGTGTTGGTGGAGGTGCGCCAGTGATGGATGAGCTCACTGCCTCGATAAGCTCCGATAACCGTCTGGGTGTTCCCCACGTCTATGGCCAGCAACATGACGCTATTCTATCATTCATCGGGCGATGACGAAGCGCTTTGCCTGACGTCGGGGCATCGATCCCTTCGCCTCCGCACTCGGCGGAGGTCGATCGAACCTCGCAACGCCAGGTGATCCCCGGCGCCTTCGGGAATGCGCATCGGGTCAGAGAAGCCCACCGCGCACTGAGCCCTGCAAAGGATCAGAAGAGGTCGAGGGCGATATCCAGCGAGCGGTAGCTGTGGGTGAGGGCGCCTACCGAGATGCGGTCCACGCCGGTGGCCGCCACCTCCTCGACCCTCTCCAGGGTGATGCCGCCTGATGCCTCCAACCTCGCCCTGCCGGCGGTCATGCGAACGGCCTCCCTCATGGTCCCCACATCCATGTTATCCAGCATGATGACCTCCGCCCCTCCCTCCAGGGCTTCCCGCAGCTGCTCCAGGTCCTGCACCTCCACTTCCAGGGGCACGCCGTCCCCGTGTTCCTCCCGGACGAGCTGCAGAGCCATCTTCAGGCTTCCCACCGCCCGGATGTGATTGTCCTTGATGAGCACCGCATCGTAGAGTCCCATGCGGTGGTTCACGCCCCCGCCGACCCTCACCGCGTACTTCTCCAGGACACGCAGGCCGGGAGTGGTCTTGCGGGTATCGCATATGTCCACGCCGTAGGGGGCCGCCCTGCGCACATAGGCGGCGGTCAGCGTGGCGATGCCGGACAAACGCTGCAGGAAGTTCAGGGCGGTGCGCTCACCCTCGAGGACCGGCAGCAGCGGCCCCTCCACCCGGGCCAGCGGCGTATCGCCTCTCACCTCATCGCCCTCGGATACCAGCGCCGTGAACACGACCCTGGGGTCGAGCAACCTGAACACGCAGGAGGCAACGGGCAGGCCGGCCACCCTCCCCTCCTCCCGGGCGATGAAATGACCGCCTCCTCGGTCCTCCGGGGTGAGCAGGGACCGGGAGGTTATATCGCCTTTGCCCCCCAGGTCCTCGTCCAGAGCCAGGCGCACCGCCTCCATCATCTCCCGCATCAGCATGCTCATCCCACCTCGTAAGAATACCCCTCCGCGTCATGCAGGGCTCCCACCGCCCGCATGAAGGCGCAAAGACCGCCGTTGTCCCGGCGGTAGACGATATGCCTCTCCCATTCCCTGCGCATGCTCGGATAGTCGGTGCGGTAATGGCACCCTCGGCTCTCCTCCCGCATCAGCGCCGCCTGCACCATCAGGTTGGCCAGGGTGAGCATGTTCTGGACCTCGAACCCCGCGGGCGATCGGTATTCCGACTGCAGCACGTCCGTGTTCTCCTGGAGGAAAAGGGCCGCTTCTCTCAAGCCCTCCCTGCTGCGTCGGTATCCCATGTTGTCCTGCATCATCTGCTGGATCAGCCCGCGCAAGAGTCTCGGGGTGATCCGAGACCGCCGCCGCTCGAAGTGGTACTCCAATGCAGGGGCGTCCGCAGGATCCCAAGAGCGCAGCCTCCGCTCCAGGGACAGCCCTATGCGGCGGCTGAACACCAGCCCTTCCAGCAGGCTGTTGGAGGCCAGCCGGTTGGCGCCGTGCACTCCGCTGCAGGCCACCTCCCCGCAGGCGTACAATCCGGGGACCAGGGTCCTGCCCCAGGCATCGGCGACCACTCCGCCGCTCATGTAGTGGGCAGCGGGCGACACCGGTATGGGGTTGCGGGTTATATCGATGCCCGCCTCCAGGCAGTGCTGGTAGATATTGGGAAATCTTTCCATGAGCCGCTCCGCTCCGATGGGCGTGGCGTCCAGCAGAAGATGGTCCACATCGAGCTCCCTCATCACCCTGACCATCTCGTTGACCACGACGTCCCTGGGAGCCAGCTCCTTAAGGGGATGCACACCTTCCATGAAACGCCTGCCGGACTGGTCCAGCAACAGCGCCCCCTCCCCCCGCAGCGCCTCGCTGATGAGCCAACGGGGGGTCTCCGGAAGGTGCAGTGAGGTCGGGTGGAACTGCATGAACTCGATATCGGATACCTCCGCCCCGGCCCGCAGTGCCATAGCCACTCCGTCCCCCGTGCATATGGCCGGGTTGGTGGTCACGGCATATAACTGGCCCATGCCCCCCATGGCCAGCACCACCGCGGGGGAGTGAAAAAAGCGGATCTCGCCTTTCTCCTCATCCAGAGCCAGCAGCCCCACACACCCTTCCCCGGATGTGACCACGTCGACGGCATAGTGGTTCTCGTAGACATCGATATGTTCCTCGCATCGCACCACCCGGGCCAAGCTGGCTTCCACTTCCGAGCCGGTGGCATCACCCCGGGCATAAGCGACGCGAGGGCGGGAGTGTCCTCCTTCCTTGGTTAGGGCCAACCCGCTCCCCGCGCGGTCGAAACGCGCCCCGATGTCCTCGACCAGATGCCGGACCCTCTCGGGACCCTCGCTCACCAGGATGTCTACCATGCGCTCCTCGCACAGGCCTTTCCCCGCTTCCAAGGTGTCCATCTTGTGCAGCTCGGCCGAGTCCCCGACTCCCAGCGCCGAGGCGATCCCGCCCTGGGCTCTACTTGTCGTTGTCTGGTCGAGGGTGGTCTTGGTCAGCACGGCCACCCTTTGGCTCGAGGCCGCGGCGAGGGCGGCGGAAAGCCCGGCTACCCCGCTTCCCACCACGACCACCGGGACGCTCTCGGTGGGGATCTTATCGAGTGAGAAGTTGATCAGATACCTGGGCATGGCTCATCCCAGGGATATCATGCGCTCTACCGCCCTCAGGGCGCGGACCCTCGTATCCTCGGGCACCTCCACGCGAGGTTCAAGGCCGCGCAGCGAGCGCAGCACCTTCTTCAGGGTTATCAGCTTCATGTTGGGGCATAGCGACCCTCCCGGCGGAAAATAAAAGGTCTTGTCGGGGTTTTCGCGCCTCAGGCGGAAGAGCATCCCTTCCTCCGAGCCCACGATGATCTCTCGGGCGGCCGTGCGGTTGGCGAATCCGTAGATACCCTCGGTGCTGGCCACTTCGTGGGCCAGGCGCAGCACTTCCGGTCGGCATTCGGGATGGGCGACGAAAACCGCGCCCGGATGCCTGTCCAACAGTTCACCGATCTCGTCGGCGGTGATGCGGTCGTGCACCGGGCAGCAGCCGTCCCAGGCGATGATCTCTTTTCCCGTAGCCTTACGCACATATTCACCCAGGTTGCGGTCGGGGGTGAAGATGATGCGTTCCGATGACACCGATCTCACCACCTCCACCGCGTTCCCGGAGGTGCAGCAGAAGTCGCTCTCGGCTTTTACCGCCGCGCTGGAGTTGACATAGGTGACCACGGGGACGCCGGGGTTCTCCTCCCTCAGTTTGCGCACATCCTCGGCCCGGATCGTATCAGCAAGCGGACATCCCGCATCCAAGTCGGGGAGCAGGGTGATCTTATCGGGAGAGAGGATGTTGGCGGTCTCCGCCATGAAGAACACCCCGCAAAAAACGATGACCTTGGCATCGGTGGATGCGGCCAGGCGGGCCAGCCCCAGGGAATCTCCGCGGAAATCGGCTATCTCCTGGACATCGGCCCTCTGATAATTATGCGCCAGGATGACCGCTTCCCTTTCCCCTTTGAGCTCCAAGATCTCACGGATGATATCGGATACGGCTTCCTCGCTCAATGCAACCTCCAGAGGGCAGCGGGCCCCGCGCGGTCGTCGTCTCGATCAACAGGTGTCGTCGGGGTCCACATGGTCCTCCACGCGGACTATAGAGTTGTCCTCGTCCACGTAGACGACCCTGGGCTTGTATGAACGGGCTTCGGCGTCGTCCATATAGACGTATGAGAAGATGATCACGCGGTCGCCCCGATGGATGAGGCGGGCCGCCGCGCCGTTGATGCAGATGGTGCCGCTTCCCTCATCTCCCTCGATGGCGTATGTCTCCAGGCGGTTGCCGTTGTCGATGTCGACCACCTGCACCCTCTCATAGGGGATGATATCCGACTCCCGCATGAGGCGGCGGTCTATAGTGATGCTTCCCACATAATGGAGGTCCGCCTCCGTGACCGTGGCCCTGTGTATCTTGCTCTTGAGCATTATGCGCTGCATCCGGCCTCCATCGTTGGGATCGTCAGCTCCGTTTTAATCCTCCAACAACAGGGGGATGTTGTCAATAAGACGGGCCTTACCCAAACGCGCCGCCACCGCCAGCAGCACCTCCCCCCGCAGCTCTCGCAGGGGGCGTAGGGTCAGACCGTCATAGGCGCCGAGGTACTCCACCTCGATGCCCGGCTCTTCCCGCAGGACCTCATGCATGGCCTCCTCCACGGCAGCCGCATCGCGTTCGCCCCCCTCGGCGAGGAGGCGTCCCTTCTCCAGGGCCCGGTAGAGCAGGCAGGCCCTTTTTCTCTGCTCATGATCCAGATATACGTTGCGCGAGCTCATGGCCAGCCCGTCGGGCTCGCGCACGGTGGGGCAGACCCTCACCTCCACGTCGAAATCGAGGTCCTCGACCATCTTGAGGATGACCCTGGCCTGCTGGGCATCCTTCTGCCCGAAATAGGCGCGTTGGGCGGGGATGATGTGAAACAGCTTGGCGACCACCGTGGCCACCCCCTCGAAATGCCCAGGGCGGAACGCGCCGCAGAGTCCCTCGGTGATCCCCTCCACCCTGACCCGTGCCAGGAAAGGCTGGGGGTATATCTCATCAACGACGGGGTTGAAAATATAGTCCACACCCTCCGCCTCGGCCAGGCGGCAATCCCTCTCAAGATCGCGGGGGTAATCGGCCAGATCCTCCCGCGGACCGAACTGCAGGGGGTTCACGAAGATGCTCACCACCACGACGTCGTTCTCCCGGCGCGCCGCCCGCATGAGGGAGAGATGGCCCTGATGGAAATATCCCATGGTGGGGACGAAACCCACCGTCTTGCCGGCCCGACGGTGTTCCATCACCGTCTCCCGCATTGTCCGTTTATCGCCGATGATCTGCATCTCGACCTCTTTCGCAACGTCCGCCCTTGCGCGCTACTCCCTCAGGTGCTTCAGCAGCAGGTTCTCGATCTCGTCCCCGCGCGCCCCGCTCAATCCCGGCCTGGCCAGGTCCAGAGCATAGAGGGAGAGAGATACGTAGGCCTTCAGGGCCGCTTCTTCTCCCAGCTCCTCCAAGGTCTCCAGATGGCGGCGGACGACCCCGATGTCTCCCCTGGCCACCGGTCCGGTGAGGGCTCTCTCGGTGCCCAGGCGGCGAAGGTTCTCCACGGTGCCCTCTATGAGCGGCATAAGGGCCCTGAGGGCGGAATCACCCTTCAGGCCGATGTCCTGGTAGATGAGTTCGGCGGCATGCTCCAGGGCCACCAAGAGGTTGCTGGCGATCACCGCCCCCAGATGGTACAAAGGCTTGTGCCGCTCCTCCAGGAGCACCAGCTCGCCCCCCAGCTTAGCCACCAAGCGCTTGGCCCACTCCTCTCCCCTGCGACTCCGCGCGGTCACGGCGAAAACGGTGCCGGGTATCTTCTTTATCGCCGTTCGTATATCGGCGAAGGTCTGGAGCGGATGGACGCATAGCACCTCCGCACCCTTCTCCTCCGCCGCCCCCAGGACATCCAGCTTGAGCATGCCGCTCATATGCATGACCCGGCAGGACCGGTCCAGCGGCCTTGACGTGGCCAGATCCAGACAGGCGTCCGCTATGGAATCATCGGGGGTGGTGATGATGAAGGCGTTGGCCTTCTCCGGCAACTCCCGCACATCGGTGGTGAGCAAAGCCCCCTTGAGATAACGCCTCGCTCTTTTCAGGGAGGCCTCGCTGCGGGAGACCACCGCCTCGATCCTGCCCCCGTTCTTCTGGATGAGGTGCCCCATGGCCGTGCCCACCCGGCCGGCGCCCAGGATGACAAAACGATCGCGCGCGCCGTCACTCATGCTTGATCACTCCCAACCTCTCCTCCTCGTCCAGGGATTTAAGACAATCGGCTAGAAGGCAGCCGTCCGGCAAGGAGGAGGTCGGGTCCAGCTCCAGCAACGGCACCAACACGAAAGCGCGCCCAGCCATTTCCGGGTGAGGCAGGGTCAGTTCCTCGTCTTCGATGACCTCGTCATCATACAGCAGCACATCCACATCGATGAGCCGGGGGCCCCATCGCTCTCCCCTGACCCTGCCCATCTCCTCCTCCACCTCCAGGCAGCGCCTCAGCAGAGCGTGGGGGGGCAGGGAAGTGCGGATCTTAAGGACCTGGTTGAGGAACTCGGGCTGCTCCAGGTAACCCATCGGCTTGGTCCGGTAGACGGACGATCGCCCGGTTATCTCTACGCCCGGCGTTTCCTCGAGCAGCAGGGCGGCCCTCCGCAGGTTGGCCTCCCGATCCCCCAGATTGGACCCCAGGCTCAGATAGGCGCGGACACCAACTCCCTCACTGATCCCGCTCATCCTTCTCCGCCTTCCCTATCGGGGCTCCCGCTTCCGTTTACTTCAACCTCCACCCCCACCCATTCCACGGTATGGGCCAGAGGGGCCTGAGGTTTGCGCACCCTGACCCAAACCCTCTGCGGGCGATGACGCTCCGAAAGCAGCCGGGCCAGGCGAACCGCCAGCGTTTCCAGGAGATCGTATCGTTCTCCGGAGACCACGGAGTGCGCCTCTCGCACCAGCGAATCGTAATCCAGGGCCAGGGAGAGGTCGTCGTTCGCGACCGCCGGGCCCACGTCGTAATCCACCTCCAGGTCCACCAGGAACAGCTGACCCCGCTCTTTCTCCTCGGGCAAGCATCCGTGATAAGCGAAGACCTCCAGTCCGCGAACGGAAACCCTCCCTCTCATGCGCCCCTCCCGCGGCCCCGCAGCGACCTGTCCCGCTTCTTCCATCAATCTTTCCTGACCCTCTGTATGTAAACGGACTCGATCTTGTCCCCCTGCTGAAGGGCATCCACCACCTCCATGCCCTCGATCACCTCGCCGAAGACGGTGTAATAGGTGCCCACCTGCTCCGAGAGGTCCTTGCGGGTGATGAAGAACTCGGTCTGCCCTTTCTCGCTTTGGGGCATGGCCTGCTGGGAAGCCTCTTCCGGCAGCCGGAAAAGGGCCACCGCTCCGCGCACCGCCGGGAGCCTGCCTTCCGAGGGGACCTGCTTTATCTCCTCGGCGTATCTCAACGGGTCCACCTCCAGCTCGGCCTTCTGTTCCAGGGAGCGGGCATGGCTGCCCGTCTGCACCACCCAATCTTCCACCCTGTACCAGTTCATGCCCTCGTAAAAACCCGACCTCACCAGATCGGTGATGTGCTGCACGGTCAGGGGGGCAGCCTCCGGCTTGAGCTCGATGACGATGTCCCCTGTGGGCTGGCTGAGGGTGAGGATGCGGCCGCTCTCATCCAACCGGAAGGCGAGTATCTCCTCGCCCTTACCCAGTCCGTCCACTACCTCCATGCCCTTCACCACCTCGCCGAAGACGGTGTAGTCCTCGTCCAGGTGGGGGGAGTCCTGTCTCAGTATGTAGAACTCGTTGGAAGCGCTGTCGGGCAGGGGGTTGTTGTCCTCATCGGAGGGCTTGGCCATGGCCACCGAGCCGCGCAGGTTGGGCAGGCCGACCTCATCCGGGACCTTCTCCACCCCTTGGTCCTTATCCCTTGCCTCCTGCAGCTTCCCCTGGTCGATAAGGGCGGTGAGGTCCCTTTCGCGTATGCCGGCCATCACCGCGTTCTCGTCCACCATATAGAAGGTGGCTCCTCGGTAAGAACCGTTGTTGACCAGGGCCTTTAAGTGAGCGGTGGTCTGCGGCGCCTCCCTCTCCTTGAGCTCCACCACGACGGTGCCCCTGCCGGTGACCCTGATCACCATCTGATCGACATATGAGGGCAACCGCACCAGCACCAGGGTCAACACCACGGCCGCCAGACCGGCCACCGCCACCGATACGACCGACCACTGCAGCTGCTTCCTCCTGCGGGTCAACCGCTGCATATGCCTCTTGCGCTCTTCTTCCCTCCGCTGCTGCTTGAGTCTCCGCGCTTTTCCCATTTAACCTAACGCCCTCTTCCTATCGACCTCTCCGCTACCTCGGCTCTCATGGGGAAAGCGAGCCCCCTTTCCCCCATACGGCATCGGCCACCCTGGCCACCCTGGCCATCTCCCGAACGTCGTGCACCCTTAAGATATCCGCGCCGCAAGCTATCCCCAAGGCCACCGCCGCCGCCGTGCCCTCCAGGCGCTCCCCGGCCGGAAGGTCCAGGATGCGGCCGATGAAGGACTTGCGGGACGGCCCCAACAGCACCGGATGACCCAGACTCCTCAACTCACCGAGGCGTCTGATTATCTCCAGGTTGTGCTCTAAGGTCTTGCCGAACCCGATGCCAGGATCGAGGATTATGCGGGACCTGTCGATGCCCGCTTTCTCCGCCTCCTCCACCCTCTCCAGCAGGAAGGAGGAGATCTCCCCCATGAGGTCCTCGTAATGAGGGTTCTCCTGCATGTCCTTGGGCAATCCCTGCATGTGCATGAGGCAGACGGGGACACCCGCCTCCGCCACCACTTCGGCCATCTCCGGGTCCAGGCGCATGGCCCCGATGTCGTTTACCATGGACGCCCCCGCCCGCAGCGCCCGCCGGGCCACCTCGGACTTGGTGGTATCCACGCTGATGGGGACATCGGTGCGCGAGGCCACCTCTTCCACCACCGGGATGACCCGGCGGAGTTCCTCATCCAGGGGGATGAAATCGGAGCCGGGGCGGGTGGACTCGCCCCCGATGTCCAGGATATCCGCACCCTCCTCCGCCTGGCGCAGTGCCTCTCGCACGGCGGAGTCTCGGTCGAAAAAAAGACCTCCGTCCGAGAAAGAATCGGGGGTGACATTGACGATGCCCATGATAAGGGTGCGGCGGGAGAGGTCGTAGGAGCGGGAACCGATCCGCAACACCCTCACCCCTTCCCCGTCCAATTCCCTCAGCAATCCCTCTATCTCACCCGCCAGACGGCGCAGCCCGAAGGGCTGATTGACCAGTTTTCCCAACAGGTCGCGGAATTGACGGCGGGTCCCCGAGATGATGCAGGAGGTGGTGCTGCCGTCGAATTTGAAGACCTCGCGCGGCAGGGATACCTCGCCTCCCAACGAGAGCATGTTCTGCTTGAGAATGTTGGCGGCCCGCGCGTCCAGCCCTTCCACCGCTACCAGATGATGGACCATCTTGGGGAGCATGATGGCGTAACCCTCCTGCGAGGGCGCCAGCCGGTCGAGGTGGCGACGGGCATCTTCCAGGGAGCGCACCGTGAGGGCGCGCACCTTGAATCGCGATCGGACCGTTCCTTCCGGCGGCATTATCTGTCCCTGGTCCTGATGAGGGCCATGGCCTCCGCCCGAGAGGCGGCGTTGGTGTGGAAGGTGCCGCGTACCGCCGAGGTTATGGTCAGCGAACCCGGTTTCTTCACCCCGCGCATGGACATGCACAGGTGCTCGGCCTCGATGACCACCAGCACTCCGCGCGGCTTCAGCGTCTCCACCAGGATGTCGGCCACATCGGTGGTCAGGCGTTCCTGAACCTGCAGGCGCTTGGCCAGCACGTCCACCACCCGCGCCAGCTTGCTTATGCCGGTTATCTGACCGTGCTCTCCGGGGATGTAGGCCACATGAGCCTTACCGAGGAAGGGCATGAGGTGGTGCTCGCACACCGAGTAGAGGGGGATGTCCTTGACCACGATCATCTCGTCGTGCTCTTCCGCGAACATGGTGGTGACCACCGAGCGCGGGTCCACCTCCATGCCCGAGAATATCTCCTCGTACATCTTGGCCACCCGTTCCGGGGTATCCCGCAGTCCCTCGCGCTCCAGGTCCTCGCCGACTCCCTCAAGGAGCAGCCGCACGCCCCTCCTTATCTTCTCTTTGTCCAAAACCGCCTCCCGTCCTAATAAGGCACTTTGACGAGATTTTATTATAACAACGGATCGACGCGTTCTCGCGGACCTCGGGCTCCCTTTGGCAGGGACCCTTCACGCAATCGGCCGTCATCTGAGGGTCCCCCGTCTTTGGAAAATCACTCCCCCTGAATCACGGGCCTTCCCCGCGGGCGCGGCAGATGCCGCGGCTTTTCCGAGGGGGCCGCCTCACCGCTTCCCTCCCGGCTGGCGGTCGAGGCGTCGGGCAGCAGCTGCCTGCCCTCCAGAAGCGCCTCCAGTTCCTCTTTCTCCAAGGTCTCCCTTTCCATGAGGGCGGAGGCGATGAGGTGCAGCAGACCCTGCTTCTCCACGAGTATGCGGCGGGCCTCTTTGTAAGCATCCTCGATCAGCCGCTTGACCTCCTGGTCTATCTCGTAAGCGACCTGGTCGCTGTAATCCGGCGTGGCGGTGAAGTCGCGCCCCAAGAAGACCTCGCCCTGTTTCTGGCCCAGGGTCAACGGCCCCAGCCTCTCGCTCATGCCGTACTCGCAGACCATCTGGCGGGCGATCCGGGTAGCTCGTTCGATGTCGTTCTGATCCCCCGTGGTTATCTCCCCGAAGACCATCTCCTCGGCCACCCTGCCCCCCAGCAGCATGGCCAGCTCGCTGATGAGTTCGGAGCGGGTGACCAGATAGCGGTCCTCCAGAGGCAGGGTCAGGGTGTATCCGAGGGCGCGCCCCCTGGGGATGATGGAGATCTTGTGGACGGGGTCGGCGTCAGGGAGGGTATGGGCCACCAGAGCATGGCCGGTCTCATGATAGGCGATTATCTCCTTCTCCCGCTCGCTGATCAGCCTGGTCCGCTTCTCGGGTCCCGCCACCACCCGGTCTATAGCTTCCTCCAGCTCGGCCATGTCGATGCGTTTCTTACCGTGCCGCGCCGCCAGGATGGCCGCCTCGTTGATCATGTTGGCCAGGTCGGCACCGGTGAACCCGGGGGTGCGGCGGGCCAGCACCTCCAGGTCCACCTCCTCATGCAGGGGTTTGTCACGGGTATGCACCTTAAGTATGGCCTCCCGCCCTTTGAGGTCGGGCCGGTCCACGACCACCTGCCGGTCGAAGCGCCCCGGGCGCAGCAAGGCGGGGTCGAGTATGTCGGGGCGGTTGGTGGCGGCGATGAGGATGACCCCGGTGCGGGTATCGAAACCGTCCATCTCCACCAGCAGTTGGTTGAGGGTCTGCTCTCGCTCGTCATGTCCTCCTCCCAAGCCCGCTCCGCGGTGCCTCCCCACCGCATCTATCTCGTCGATGAAGACGATGGCCGGGGCCGAGGACTTGGCCTGCTCGAAGAGGTCGCGCACGCGGGAAGCCCCCACCCCCACGAACATCTCCACGAAATCGGAGCCGGAGATGGAGAAGAAGGGGACCCCCGCTTCCCCCGCGACCGCCTTGGCCAACAGGGTCTTCCCGGTACCGGGAGGCCCGTAAAGCAATACCCCTTTGGGTATCTTAGCCCCCAGCGACTGGAATTTGGAGGGGTTCTCCAGGAACTCCTTTATCTCCCGCAGCTCCTCCACTGCCTCGTCCACTCCGGCCACATCGGCGAAGGTGACCCGGGGGTGGTCCTTGCTTATGACCCGCGCGCGGCTCTTTCCGAAGGAGAGTATCTTGCCGCTCCCCCCCTGGGCGCGCTCCAGGATGAAGAAGAAGGCTACCAGGAGGATGAGGAAAGGAAGTACGCTGACGATCAGGCCGAGAAAATCGAAACCCCTCTGAGGGTCGGTCTTGACCTCCAGGTCGGCGTAGGCGGCATATCTCGCCGCCAGCTCCGGGTCGCTGCTGGAAGCCAGGGAACGGTATTCCGCAAGGGTCCTGGCCAGCTCCCCGGTGTAATCGGAGGGAAAGGCGACCTCGTAGCGCTGCCCGTCGCGCAGTTCCCCCTTGGCCACATGGTCCTTGTCCAGGATGGTGACTGTCTTTATCTCTCCTCTCTCCAGCTTTTCCTGGAACCACCCCAGATCATACGATCTCTTCTGGCCGAATAGGCCGGGGCTCCGGAACCATACTAAAAGGACCAGGAGCACCAGCGCCCCGTAGAAGACCGCGGTCCGCAGACGCCTGCGGTCATTGTTCATAGAGCTCCTCCGTTTCTCATAACCTCAGCGGATCCCCTCGAGACGCCCGTTCCTCTGCAAACACGGAATATCGGGAGGGCTCCCTCATCTCCGGCGGACGGGTGGGAACATGACTCCACCGATTCCCTCAATATCCCTTTTCCTCCTCCAGTATCCCGATATAGGGAAGTTCTCGGTGCCTCTCCCCGCAGTCGAGGCCGTAACCGACGATGAAACGGTTGGGCACCTCGAAACCCCTATAAGTTATGTCGACGGGCACTTCCCTGGCCTCCTTCTTGTCCAGGAGGGCGAAGAGGGAGAGGGATGAGGGGCCACGGGTTTTCAGCGTGCGCAGGAGGTAATCCAGGGTCAGACCGGTATCCACGATGTCCTCCACCACCAGGACGTCCCGACCTTGAATGTCCAGATCCAGGTCTTTGGTTATGCTGACAACCCCGGATGTGCTGGTCCCCATGCCGTAGCTGGAGACCGCCATGAAATCGATGCGCAGAGGGATCTCGACGAAGCGCACCAGATCCGCCAGCACCACGAAGGCGCCTTTGAGTATGCCCACCATGATGAGGTCGGCACCTCGGTAGTCCCGGCTTATATCCGCCCCCAGCTCCCGCAGGCGGCTCTCGATCCTCTCTTGGCTTATGAGCACGGGCGGCTTTGTTCCCACCTTACGCCTCCTTCTGTCTCCGAGCCCGACTCATGCCGCATCCACGCCATCCGTCTCGCCGCAAGGCCGCGCCCGCCGCTACCTCGATTATAAACCCGCCGGTCGGAGTTGGGCCCTGTCGAGGTTCGGACCCCGTTGGATGTATGGAGCGGCCACGCCGCTTGAAGAAGAGTGGTTCGGGGTTCTCGGAAAGATCGAAGGTTTGGGCCTGGCCCCAAATTGAAGGCGGGCTCAGGGGTGGTCGAGAGGCTCCGCCCTCAGGCGGACCGACCGGCGAGTCCTCTCGGTTACCTTGAACTCATCGGAGATGCGCAATCCCGGAAGCCAGGCGATCCTCTCCCCGGAGAGCAGGGCCAGTATTTCCCCGCGCAGGCGGCGCGGGACCTTGGCATCGATCAGGAAATCCCGGACCTTCCTGCTGCCGGGTGCGCCCAGAGGGCGAAATCGGTCGCCGGGCATCAGACGGCGCAGCCGCAGCGGGAAATCCAGCAGCTCGCGGTCGAGAAGCGCTTCCCAGGCGTCCGCCGGATAGGATGCCGTACCGCCCGCCTCCTCGAATCTGAGATAAAGCTTCATGGACAGCAACGGGAATCCGTATTCCCCTTCCTCTTCGGGCACCGTCTCCACCGACCCCGGCGCTGACGGCTTTTCCTTGCCTTCCCGAAGAAAGAGGACGCGGTCGTACTCGTTGACGGCGACGATGCCGCCTGGGAGGTCCATGCGGTTGCCGGCACGCCCTTCGCAGACATTGCGGCCGAGGTCTTTCACCAAGCGGTAGCTGGGGCGAACCCCCAACTCGAGCAACAGAGCATGCAGCAATTGATTCCTCCCCGCACGGTCCCGCGCAAGATATACATCCATGGGCAGATACCGTGAGCCTCCCTCTTCCGCCGGTGATCGCAGAAGAAAGGGTCCTTCACCGATTTCCGCCCCAAGGCCGGTTTTCGCTCCCAGCCCCTCATCCAGGAGATCCAGGGCCCGGAGCAAGGAATACTTAACGCCCGGATTGACCTCACGGGCTAAAAATGGTATCACCACATGCCTTATGCGATTGCGGGGTATGGAGAGATCGCGGTTGCTGGGATCCTCCAGGGGAGGGAAGGGCAGTGACGGCAGGTACTCCTCGATCTCGCTCCTCCAGACGCGGATGAGGGGGCGGAAAAAAGGCCCCCGCAAAGGTGGCACCGAGGAGGCCAAAGCTCTCGGCCCCGCGCCGCCGCACAGGCGCATCAGCATGGTCTCCACACGGTCATCGGCCTGATGTCCCAAGGCCACCCGGTCCGCCCGCGATTCCCTCAACCTCTTCTCAAAAGCACGGTAGCGTGCCGCCCTCGCCGCCTCTTCCGGGCTAAGGGACTCACCCTCCGGGCCCGTGCGGCGGACCTCCGCCTTACAGCAGGAAAAAGGCAGGCCGTATCCGGCGGCCACCTTGTTGACGTAGGCAGCATCAACTTCGCAGCCGGGGCGCAAGCCGTGGTCGACGTGGAATACCTCCAGTCCCAGCCGGAAGTCCTCACGCAGCCGGAACATGACATCCAAAAGGACCAGAGAGTCCGGCCCGCCGGAAACAGCCAATATGACTTTCTCCCCGCCACGCAGCATTCGGTGAGCGAGGATGGTCTCGCGCGCCTTTCTTAAGACCTCGAAAGCGGGGCGGGGCAGTTTTTTCTCCACCACTTCTCCCATGAAAGAACGAATCCTGCGGTTCCCGCGGTCTTATGAAGCATCATCGCAAGAGGCGAGGACCCGGTCAGCAAAGACCGAGGGTCAGCCCGCCGAGCCCTGAAAGAAAGGTTTCGATGGTCGGGGGGTGCCGGCGTCACCCCACCCTCAGTCCCTGCTCCAGTAAACCCGGGCGAAGGACGCTCCCTCCTGCCATTTTATGTCCAGGTGCCCGCTGAAGGCCCTTTCAAATTCCTTGCCCAGACGCTCCGCCAAGGCCTGGTCGGTGGTCTGTATGACTATCTCGTCTTCCTTTTCCTCGATGTGGGCGATGCGGGCAGCGATGTTCTTCCTCAGCTTTCGATCGGCGACGCTGCGTATGAGGTTCTTGGCCTCGTCTTTGTGCTTGGCCAGAAAACCGCCGCGCAGGTGCACCACTCCGTCTATGTGTCCCCTGGCAACCCTTTCGCAGCCGGGGCAGAGTCCCCTGACCCAATCCCGACTGCGCATGCCCTTCTCTCGCAAGCCCTCGTCAAAATGCCACTTCTCATCGACGCAGACCGCGTAGCAAGAAGGACATATCTTCATGTGCATCTCCTCCCCATTCTCGCTTCCGGCGCCCTCGGCGGGAACCGCCCAACAGGCAACTCCCGTCGGGATCATCGATCTTCAGGGGCGAACGCCACCTCCTTTCCCCCATCTCGCTTCATCCATCCTCATCCATCTCCAACATCGAGGGCATGCTCTTTCTTATATCTGAGTTTACCCCCTGACGAAAAAAAGGATGCCCTTATACCGCTACCTCTCGGGAACCTCACGGATATACGCGGGGGACCCTCTTGCCCAGCGCGCATACCACCTCGTAGTTTATGGTCTCGGCCTGCACAGCCATATCCTCCACGGTTACGCTCTCCGTCCCCTGCTCTCCTATGATCACGACCTCCTCGCCCGGCCCGTAGCCGTCCTCTCCCAGATACACCATGGTCGTGTCCATACATATGGTGCCCACCTGCCTGTATCTTTTCCCGCCGATAAGGACCTCCATGCGGTTGGAAAGGCGTCTCATCAGGCCGTCGCCGTATCCCACGGGCATGACCCCCACCCAACCGTCATCCGGGAGTCGCCATGTAAGCCCGTAGCTCACCCCTTCCCCGCTGCCCGCCCGGAAGACGTGGCAGAGTTCCGTCTTAAGGCTGAGGGCGGGGCGCAGCCGCACCGCCTCCCGGAAACCCTCCCCGGGATAGAGCCCGTACATGGAGATGCCCAGACGGACCATGTCCAACCGCGATCCCGGCAGCGCCAACGCGGCCCCGCTGGCCGCGGCATGCCGCAGGGAGAAGCTGAATCCCGACCTTTCCAGCTCCTCAACGCAGCGGAGGAATCGTTCCAGCTGGAGGCGGGCAAAGTCGTCAGCCGGAACGGTGGAGGCAGTGGCCAGGTGGGTATAGACTCCCTCGAGTTCCAGATGGCGCAGGCCCCTCCACCCGGAGAGCATCCCCGCGACCCTCCGGGGATCCGCGCCCACGCGGTGCATGCCCGTGTCCAGCTTCACGTGAACGGGGACGCTGACACCAGCCCGCGAAGCCGCCGCGTCCAGCTCGCGCGCGTACTCATCGGTATAGACGGTCGGCGTGAGGCGCAATCCCACCACGCGGGAAGCGGCTCGCGGCGGCGGTTCGAAGAGAAGGTGGATGGGGGCCTCTATGCCCCCCTCCCGAAGCCTCTCCGCCTCCTCCACCAGCGCCACCCCCAGACGTGAGGCCCCGGCGGCCAGAGCGGCACGGGAGACCTCCAGATCCCCGTGGCCATAACCGTCGGATTTGACCACCGCCATGATCTCGGTGCGCGGTCCCAGCAGGCCGAGGAAAGTCTCTATGTTGGCGCGTATCGCCCTGAGCTCTATCTCCGCCCGGGTGGGGCGTATCATCACCCGCTCTCTCCCTTATCGGCAAGGAAGCGCACCAGGTCGGCGCGGGTGATTATTCCCAGAAGCTCCCCCCCGCGCATCACCAGAAGATAATCGCAGTCTCTCTCCACCATGCAGGTGGCCACCTGGGAGAGGTCGCTGTCCGGGGCGACCACGGGGAAATCGGTGTCCATGACCTCCTCCGCAGTCGCTCCCGCGGCCTGCCTCAATTCTTTCTCGAAGCGCTTTAGGGATCCTGGCAGCATGATATAACTCTCGAGGAGGTGGAAGAAAGTGGGGAAATGCACTCGGGCATCCTGATGCACCAAGCCCTCTTCACTGACCACCCCCAACAGCCGCCCCCCCTCATCCACCACCGGGACGGCGCGCAGCCTCCTCTCAGCCATCAAGGAGGCCAATTCTTTGACCGGCGTGTTCGGTCTCACCGTCACCACCTCGCGGGTCATGGCATCGCTCGCCCTGACTTCCGCCATAACCTACCTCCTCCTGCTCCTGGCCAGGGGCAGGCAGGAGAGGATATCCCCTGCCAACATCCCCACCTCGCCGCCCATATGGGCGGCGAGCTCTCCCGCCTTTCCATGTAGGTAAACGGCGCAGCACGCCGCCTCGTAAGGCGGCAGCCCCTGCGAGAGGAAGGTGGCCACGCACCCCGTGAGCACATCCCCGCTCCCCGCTGTGGCCATCCCCGCGTGCCCGGACGTGTTTATGCCGATGCGGCCGTCCGGGGCGGCCACCAATGTATGGGCACCCTTGAGAACCACCACGCAACCCAAGCGGGAAGCGGCAGCGCCCGCGGCCCCCAAGCGGTCGCGCTGTATCTCCTCCGCGCTGCTGCCGATAAGCCTGGCCAGCTCGCCGGGATGAGGGGTGATCACCGTTGGGGCATCTCTGCACGCCAGCGCTTCAGCCTTCCCCGCAAGGCAGTTGAGCGCATCGGCATCGAGCACCATCGGCTTTCTCGCCTCGGCCAACAGGGA
>MU158496.1:21080-48736 GCA_015711755.1 Candidatus Geothermincola secundus
AGGGAACGCACCAGGGCGGCGGTACCCTCCTCGGTGCCCAATCCCGGTCCCACCGCCAGGACGTCGTGCCTATCCAGCGCCCTCAGCACCGCTTCCTCACACTCTTGACCCAGGTGGCCGGGCACTCCCTCGGGAAGGGGCAGGGTCATCGCCTCGGTCAGCTTCACCTCCAAGATGGGATTGAGGCTCGCGGCTACTCCCAGGGTGGCCACCCCCGCGCCGCTCCGCAGCGCCGCCCGCGCGGCCAGCGCCGCCGCCCCGGTGAGTCCGGGCGATCCCGCCAGGAGCATCACCTTGCCGCACTGCCCCTTATGGGCATCCGGGGGTCGCTCGGGGTAATCCCTCTCCACCTCATGGTCAATGGTATGGATGCGGCTTTCCGCCGCTCTTTCCACCAGATGATGAGGGATGCCAATGTCCCTGACCACCAGCTCCCCTACCAGAGCCGCCCCTGGATACATGTACAGCCCGGTCTTGGGAAAAGCGAAGGTGACCGTGCGCTCCGCCCGCACCGCCGGCCCATTGACCGCGCCGCTCTCCCCGTCAACACCGGAGGGGATGTCCACGGCCAGGACCGGGCGGCCGCAAAGGTTGATCGAATCGATGCATTCACCGTAAACGCCCTCTGCGCTCCCGCGGAAGCCGATGCCGAACAGGGCATCCACCACCAGGTCACTGCGCTGCAGGGAGGCTCTCACTGAGGCGGGGTCATAATTACGCCAACCCACTCCCGCTCCTTCCAGACGCTTCAAGTTGTGTTTCGAGTGGGGATGGAGGCCGTCGGGGTCGTCGAGCAGGAACACATCCACCAACGCGCCCCATTCCGCAAGATAGCGGGCAGCTACCAGACCGTCACCCCCGTTCTTCCCTCTGGCGCACAGCACCGTCACCCTTTTCTCCAGACAGCTGTTGAGCATATCCCGGGCCTGCTCGGCGGCGGCTCTTCCCGCCCTCTCCATCAGGGCGAGCGGATCCTCCCCGCTCTCCACGGCAAGGGCGTCGAGTGCTTTCATCTCATGCGGCCTGATCACCCGCATTATCCCGATTCCCCGCATTCCACCAGGACCACCGCCACCGCGCATCCCCGTTCATGGGAGATGCTCAGATCCACGCTGCTCACCCCCAGGGCCCTCGCTTCCTTCAGGGCCCGTCCCCGCAGATGGAGTCGGGGGCGCCCCTCCTCGACCAGAACTTCGTAATCGAGGAAGCGGAAGGCGCGGGCCGGCCCTCTCAGAGCCTTGAAAGCCGCTTCCTTGGCTGCGAAACGGGCCGCATAATGGGGCAGGGGATCGGCGCGTCCCTCGCAGTAGGACCTCTCTGCGGGAGTGAACACCCTCTCCAGGAGGGAGGGATGCCTTTCCACCGCCCTTCTCAGCCTTTCCACCTCGACCAGATCCACCCCGATGCGGTGACCTCTCCCCAAGCACGCCTCCTCGCCGTCATCCCGCGCAGAGAGATCAGCCAAACTCCTTCGTCTATTCTACCGTTACCGTCTTGGCCAGGTTGCGCGGCTGATCCACGTTGCACCCCCTGAGTTTCGCCAGGTGATAGGCCAACAGCTGCAGGACCGGCGTGATCACCACGGGGTTGAGGATGGGGTCAACCTCAGGAACGTGGATGACCCGGCGGCATCGCTTGGCGATATCATCATCACCCCGCGTGGCCACTGCCAATATGGGAGCCCTCCTGGCGCGGATCTCCTCCAGATTGCTCACCATCTTCTCGTAAACGGCGTCGCGCGGCACCAGGACCACCACGGGGAAGCCCTCGTGGAGCAGGGCTATGGGGCCGTGCTTCATCTCGCCGGCCGGGTACCCCTCCGCGTGCACGTAGGAGATCTCTTTCATCTTCAGAGCTCCCTCCATGGCCACGGGGTAATTGATGTTGCGGCCCAGGTACAGGAAATCCTCGCAATCGCGGAACCCTTCCGCGACCTCCCTGACCTCACCTTCCAGGGATATGACCTCCTCGAGGAGCTCCGGCACTCTCTCCAGCTCCGCCATGATGCGGTCGATCTCCTCCCGTTCCAGAAAACGGGTCCGCCCGGCGAGGTGCAGGCCTAAAAGATATACCGCGGCTATCTGGACGATGAAGGTCTTGGTGGCGGCCACTCCGATCTCCGGGCCGGCGTGGGTATAGATCACCGCGTCGCTCTCCTGGGTCATCTGGCTCCCCAGGGTGTTGACGATGGATACCGTGCGCGACTTCCTCTCCAGCGCTCCCCGCAGGGCGGCCATGGTATCGGCCGTCTCCCCCGACTGGCTGATGGCCACCACCAAAGTCTTGGGGTCGAGGCGCGGATCCCTATAGCGGAACTCGGAGGCGATGTCCACCTCAACGGGGATATCCATCCATCTCTCGAAGACGTAGCGGCCGAGCAGGGCAGCGTGGTAGGAAGTGCCGCATGCGGTGAAGATTATGCGCGCCAGCCCCCGCGGGTCTATGAGATCCGGAGGGATAAGGTCCGGCGAGAAACCACGCCCTTTTCGGTAGGGGTTTCCCCGCAGGGTGTCCGCCCAAGCCTCCGGCTGTTCGTTGATCTCCTTGAGCATGAAGTCCTCATATCCGCCCTTCTCCGCGGCGCTGAAGTCGAAGGGGTATTCCGACGCTTCCCTGCTGACAGGTCGGCCCTCGAGGTCGGTGAACCTCGCGCCGTCCCGGGTGACCTCCACCACGTCCCCGTTTTGCAGGTACACCGCCCTGCGGGTATGGCGGAGGAAGGCGGGTATGGCCGAAGCGAGGAACATCTCCCCCTCTCCCACCCCCACCAGAAGGGGGCTGTCGCGGCGCGCGCCCACTATGACCCCGGGCACATCCAGGCTCATGCAGACCACCGCGTACGAACCCTCCACCCTCCTCAAGGATCGGCGCAGCGCTTCAGCGAGATCCCCGTCATCCATGTTCTCTTCCACCAGGTGGACCAGCACCTCGGAATCGGTTTCGGAGGCCATGCGGTGCCCCCTCCGCTCGAGCTCCTCCCTCAACTCGCGGAAGTTCTCCAGTATCCCGTTGTGCGCCAGGGCCAGGCGCCCACCGCAATCCAGGTGGGGATGAGCATTGTCTCGGGACGGCGCGCCGTGGGTGGCCCAGCGGGTATGCCCTATCCCCAGGTATCCGTCGAGGGGCTCTCTCCGCAGAGCATCTTCCAGGCAGTCCAGATTGCCCTCGCGCTTCACGGTCACGATGCGTCCGTCCTGCATTACCGCCACGCCAGCCGAATCGTACCCGCGGTACTCCAAACTCCGCAGCCCCTCCAGAAGGACCGTTCCCTTGGGGCGCGCCCCCAGGTAACCGATTATGCCGCACAAAAGCTCCTCACCCCTCGCTTCCGCTGGAGATGTCCGCCCCGCAACCGTCTCTTATGGCCGAGGCCAGCTCTTCGGCCAGCCCCTCCGCCTCCTCCCGGCTGGAAGCCTCGACCATCACCCGCACCAGCGGCTCCGTGCCCGAAGGACGGATGAGAACCCTCCCCCTCTCGCCCAGGCGCTCCTCGGCCTCGCCCACCCTGCGCCGCAGCTCCTCGTGGCCGTCCAGGGTGAATCCGGGGGGGACACGCACGTTGACCAGCACCTGAGGAAAGCGGGGTATCGTGCCGCCGAGCTCGGAAGCCTTCATGCCGCTATCCCGCCAGGCCGCGAGGAAATGCAGGGCGGTGAGCAAGCCGTCGCCCGTGGGGGACCGGTCCAGGAATATGACGTGCCCGGACTGTTCGCCGCCGAGGTTGAGGCCCCGCTTGAGCATCTCCTCCAGCACGTAACGGTCGCCCACGGCGGCCTGATATACGGTAATACCCCTTTCCTTCATGGCGGCATGGAACCCCCGATTGGACATGACCGTAGCCACCACGGCATCCTGCGCCAGCCTCCCCGAGCGCTGAAGGTAGCCGGCACAGACGGCCATGATGACGTCCCCGTCGAGCAGTTCGCCCCTCTCGTCCACGACTATGAGGCGGTCGGCATCACCGTCGAAGGCGAGCCCCAGATCCGCACCGTCCCGCACCACCAGTTCCTGCAAACGCTGCGGTTGGGTGGAGCCGCACCCCTCGTTGATATTGTAGCCGTCCGGCTCGCAGAAGTGGGCCAGCACCTCGGCTCCCAGCGACGAGAAAAGGCGAGGCGCCGCAAGATAAGCCGCCCCGTTGGCACAGTCCAGGGCCACCCTGCAGCCGCCCAATTCCAGATCCACCATGCCCAACAGCAGTTCAAGGTAGGCTTGCAGGGCTTCTTCCGCACGCTTTATGCGTCCGACCTCCCTGCCCTGGGGCCGCTCCCTTGCCGCATCGCCGCCGGCCGCTATCGCCTCCTCCAGCCGCAGTTCCATCTCGTCGGGCAGCTTGAAGCCGCTGCCGTGGAATATCTTTATCCCGTTGTCCTCCATGGGGTTGTGCGAAGCCGAGATGACCACGCCGGCATCGGCTCCCCACTCGCGGGTGAGCAGGGCCACCGCCGCAGTGGGGATGATCCCCAGGAGTTCCGCAGACCCGCCCGCCGCGGCCACGCCGGCGCTCAGAGCGGCTTCCAGCATCTCGCCGGAGCAGCGGGTGTCACGCCCGATGAGGATCCGGGACCCGCCAACTCCCTTTGCCAGCACGCCCACCACGCAGTATCCGACGCGAAAAGCGAGTTCCGGCGTCAGCTCAACATTGGCGCGTCCCCTGATGCCGTCGGTTCCGAACAGCTTTCTTCCGTTCGCATTATCCGCCATTGCTCATCGCCAAAAACTCATCATCAAAAAAAGACAAGTCCCGGGACCGGTTCCTTCTTTCTCCGCCCACCCGCCCCGCTCCCCGGGCCACGCGATCAAGCGCAATATTACACCAACCCCCTGACCCTTTCAAACGAGCCCGCCTGTTCAAACCCCCATTCCAGGCCGGGAGAGCCCTCACCAGCGCTCTCGCCTCGGACGTCAACCCTCCTCGAAGCGCATCGACGGGAAGAGGCGCGTGGCCTTCTTGCAACGATGGCACCTCCACTATGGGGATGACGAGCGTAAAGGAAGTTTTCGCGCGCATATCGCTCTGCCATCGCATAAGAAGCTCCGGGAAGGCAAGCTGGATAAATCCCGGCCGAGCGGTGCTCGAGACCCGGGATCCCGACGATGGTTCAGCGCTTGGAGAATTGGGGACGTTTGCGGGCCTTTTTCAGGCCGTATTTCTTGCGTTCCTTCATGCGAGGGTCGCGGCGCAGGAACCCCCCCTTCTTGAGCTCGGAACGCAGGGTCTCGTCGCAATCCAAAAGGGCGCGGGCTATGCCGTGACGCAGGGCGCCCGCCTGCCCGGAGATGCCTCCGCCCTCGATAGCGGCGACTATCCTGTACCTGCCGACGGTTCCCGTGGCCATCAAAGGTCGTTTTATGTCGACGCGCATGGTCTCGCGGGGGAAATACTCCTCGAGCGGCTTCCCGTTTACCACTATCTCCCCGTCGCCGGGATAAAGCCTTACCTTGGCGACGGCTTCCTTTCTCCTGCCAGTACCGTAACCCAGGGCTTCCGGCAACTTCTCACCTCGCCTCTCTCATCGGGCCGCTTGCGGCAGCTCCAGCTTCTCGGGCTTCTGCGCCTGATGCGGGTGATCCGGTCCGGCATAGACATGGAGTTTCCTCAGCATGCTCCGGCCCAGCCGGTTATGCGGGAGCATGCCCCGCACTGCCTTTCGCACCACGAACTCGGGCTTCTTCCTCATCAGGTCGGCGTATACCGTCTCCCTAAGCCCCCCGGGGTAGCCGGAGTGGCGGTAATATACCTTCTTGTCCGCTTTGCCGCCGGTAAGCCTGACTTTATCCGCGTTCACCACTATGACGTTGTCGCCCACATCCAGATGGGGGGAATAGCACGGCTTATGCTTGCCTTTGAGGATGCGGGCTACCTCACTGGCCAGCCTGCCCAGGACCAGGTCCCTGGCGTCCACCAGATACCATTTTCTCTCAATCTCGCCGGCTTTCACCGTGTAGGTCTTCATCCTCGGCTCCGCTGACTCGCAGGCCCCGACCGCCTTTACGCGGGCTGCTCCTCTCTCCAACACGACAAGCAAACATAATAGTTGAAGGTAGGTGGCTCCGTCAAGACATGGGAACTTCAAGCCGCGAGGGAAAGCTCCCGATAAAATCAGGAGAGAGGAGGTTCGTCACCCCCTCACGGCAGCTTGAAAACCGAGCGGCGTATCCCGGATAATGAAGGCGGGGGAAAGGGGGTGATGAAATTGAGGTCTCGAGCGGGGCCTGAAGGCGGTTTCACGCTGGTGGAGCTGATGATCGTCGTTCTTATTATCGGCATTCTTGTTTCCATAGCCGTGGCGGTATATGCCGGATCGCGAGCCAACAGCGAGAGAGCCGCCTGCCAGGCCAACCTGCGCACCATCGACTCGGCCATCGCCCCGTATTACGTGGAGAACGGGTCCTACCCCGCCACCGTCGCACAGCTGGTGCCGGTGTTCATCAAGGAGGAGCCCCACTGCCCGGCGGGAGGGGCCTATTCACTCGACCACGGGACGGAGCCGCCGTACGCGCGCTGTTCGATAGGACATTCCTACACTCCCTGAAAGCGGCGGCCGCAGGGCTTTTATAAGGGCGGTTTGATGCCGCCCTTTGATCTTTTTCCGGGGCTTTTCGACGAGCGCCCTTTGCCGTCGGGCCGGCTCCTGTTTTAATATCTTGCCGAGATCGGATCCCGCCCAGCTGCTGTGGCGGCGCGCGCAAACGAGGTGTCGTATCCGCGAGTACCGCGTTTCCGGCACCGGTGAAGAAGAAGGCACCGCCCCGCCTCATGAGAAAGGAGATGATAGGGATTGGACGCGCTCGAGACCCCGGCGGTGGACCTTGACGACGTGAGCATCTACGAGAGGTTGGATCCCGCGGGGATGCTCCGCGAGGTGGAGAGGTTCCCCGAGCAATGCTCTCAGGCCCTGAAGGCGGTCCGCGAGATGATCGACCTGCCCGACGGCGAGGGCATAGTGGAAATCGCGGTTTTGGGCATGGGGGGTTCGGCCATCGGAGGGGACATCCTCAGGGAACTGATGCAGAACGCCCTGGGGATGCCGGTGACCGTGCACCGCGGATACTGCCCGCCCTCCTATCATTCCTCGCGAACCCTGGTGTTCGCCGTGAGCTATTCCGGCAACACCGAGGAGACGCTCACTGCCCTGGAGAATTTGGTGTTCCTGGGATGTCGGGTGGTGGCGATTACTTCCGGGGGAGTGCTGCTCCAAAAAGCGGAGGGGTTCCGATGGCCGCTGATCAGGGTCCCCGGCGGGATGCAGCCTCGCGCCGCCTTACCCTGGCTCTCCCTCCCCATGGCCGTACTGCTGGAGCGCATGGGCTTGACGCAGGGTTTCACCCGCGTCCTCGAGGAATCCCTGCCCAAACTGCGGGACCGCTCGGGCAAGTGGGGACGCCTGCAGCCCGTATCCGGCAATTTCGCCAAGCAATTGGCCATGCGCCTGAAGGGAAAGATACCGGTGATCTACGGCATGGAAGGGCCGATGTCGGTGGCCGCCTATCGTTGGAAATGCCAGATAAACGAGAACTCCAAACAGCCTGCCTTCTGCCACGTGCTGCCGGAGATGAACCATAACGAGATAGTGGGTTGGGAGCTGCCGGGCGAGCTGGCCCGCCGCACCGAGGTGGTCTTCCTTCTGGACGAGGAGGATAACCCGCGAACGGTGCGGCGCATGAAGATCACCTCCGAGCTGATAAAAGAGGATGTGGGGGGGGTGAGCTTCATCCATGTGAGCGGCGCTTCCCGAACCGAGAAGCTCCTCAGCTGCGTGCTCCTTGGCGACTTCGTCAGCGTCTATCTGGCCCTGCTCAACGGCCAGGACCCCACCCCGGTGAAGCGGATTTCCCGTCTCAAAGAGCTCATGTCCGAGGGTGGCGAGGAAGCTGCCTGCCGGGCGGACTGATCCGCGGACGGATACCTTGATGGGGGAAGGCGTGCCCATCGAGGAAAAAGCCCGGAGGGCCTCAGCTCCGGTTCGCGATTCCCTGAAGGAAGTGGGCCTGCCCGCTCCCAGGTGGGGTTTGGTTTTGGGAAGCGGTCTCGATCCGACCCTCTCCGGAGATCCCGGTTCGGTCTCGATGCGATGGAGGTTCGAAGAGCTGCCCGGGCTGCGGCCCACCACGGTACCGGGACATCCAGGGACATTCGAATATCGATTCATCGAGGGTGCTCCCGTTCTCCTGCAGCGGGGCCGCATCCATTATTACGAGACGCGCGACCTCCGTTCCGTGTGCCTGCCCGTGTTACTCATGCGGGACCTAGGAGTGGGCAGCCTGTTGCTGACCAACGCCGCGGGCGGGCTCAATCCCTCCTTCCATGTCGGAGAGTTCATGCTGGTGCGCGACCACATCGACCTTATAGGGGCCGGCCTTCTCTGGGAACTGATGCCGGCTGGCGCCGATATCGGCTTCCCCGACCTCTCCGGCACCTACGATCGCGACTTCGGAGACCGCCTCCTCTCGCTTGCGGGAGGATGCGGCGTCCGCCTGCGCGAAGGCGTCCTGGTGGCGGTGCCCGGCCCCGCCTACGAGACCCCGGCGGAGGCGCGTTACCTGAGGATAATCGGAGGTGATGCGGTGAGTATGAGCCTGGTCCCCGAGGCCATATGCGCCCATCTGTGGGGTATGCGAGTGGCCGCCCTCAGCTGCATCACCAATGTCCATCCACCGCCAGCCGGCATCCCCCTGACCCACGATGAGGTTCTGAAAGCGGCGGGAAGGTCGGCGGCTGCACTGGAGAGGCTGCTCCGCTCTCTCATCTCCACGGAAGGATCGGCATAGCCGCTCCTCACTCGGGGCCGTCCCTTCGCTTATCGCATATCCAAACCCATGTCCGCCAGCTTCGACTCCGCACTCCGAACGGCGATCATGGAGCTGTCGCTCATCCGAAGATCGTGTCCTGGTCCGCGCCTGACCATCGAGCGCGGGCGATGCCGCGAGCCCATCGTCACAGAGTCAGTGAAAGCGGAGCGAGACCGGGAAGCGGCGAGACGAAAGGGCACGAAGTGGCGGCGGTGACGGGTTCATGCCCTACCCCTGCCCGCGCTGCGGCGGCGGCCTCAGACAACCCAACCCGGTGGGCCCCGTGCCGGTGAAGTGCCCCGACTGCCGCGGTTGCGGTCGGCTCCAGGTGCCCTGCCCCCGCCGCGGCGGCGACGGCACCTATCCCTGCACCCGCCGCGGAGGCACGGGGATCGAACCGGACTGAAGGAAGAGCCGCGTCAGACCAGAGAAACGGGGCGGCCTCACCGCCCCACTTTGTTTTTCCCGGAAAGCGATAGGATCATGCATGCGCATGAACGGCAACGCGAGCCGCACCTCCGATTGGCACTCATGTCGGGGATGCAACCGTGGCGGCAGGACGCCGCCTCGTTCGATCTCTCGACGATCAGCTCGCGTCGAAAATGGAGCCGCTCTGCCGCGTCCGCGCACCGGTGGAGCGAGATGCGCGGTGCGAAGACACCATCCCAATGACCAGCGTTTGCTGCTATCATATATCGCATGGACAGCGGAAGGATCGACGCAGGCATCTTCAAGGCCTATGACATCCGCGGCATCTACCCGGAGCAGCTCGACGAGGAGATCGCCCGCCTCATCGGGCACGCCTTCGTCTCCTTCCTGGGAGAGGACCGCCTGGTGGTGGGGCGGGACATGCGCTTGAGCTCGCCTTCCCTGAGCCGCTCCTTCATCGAGGGAGCCCTGGAACAGGGGGCGGATGTCGTGGACATCGGACTGTGCTCCACCGACATGATCTACTTCGCCTCAGGGGTGCTGGATCTGCCGGGGGCCATGTTCACCGCCTCCCATAACCCCAAGGAATACAACGGGCTCAAGCTGTGCAGGCGCCGAGCCGCTCCCATCAGCGAGGACACCGGTATAGCCGAAATAAGGGATCTGGTCCTCAGCGGAGAGTTCCCCGAACCCTCCCGCCGGGGCCGGGTGGAGAGCCGGGACATGCTGCCCGATTACGTCGACCACGTCCTCGGCTTCATTGACCCTCAAGCGATAAAGCCCCTCAAGGTGGTCGTGGACGCGGGGAACGGCATGGCCGGCCTGATCATACCCGCGATCTTCCGTAACTTCCCCGTTCAGCTGATACCCTATTGCTTTGAGCTTGACGGCAGCTTCCCCCACCATCAACCTAGCCCCATCGAACCCCAGAACATCCGCCTGCTGCAGGACTGGGTGTTGGAGAACCGCGCGGATCTGGGAATGGCCTTCGACGGGGACGCCGACCGCATGTTCCTGGTGGACGACGCGGGAGAGCCGGTGAACGCCTCCGTGACCACGGCCCTGGTGGCCAGGCGCATCCTCCAAACCCATCCGGGGGAGAAGATCATTTACAACTGCGTGAACTCCCGCATCGTGCCCGAGACGATTAAATCTTACGGGGGCATTCCCATAAGGGAACGGGTGGGTCATTCCTTCATCAAGCAGACCATGGCGGAAACGGGGGCCGTCTTCGCGGGGGAACATTCCGGTCATTACTACTTCAGGGACAACTTCCGGGCCGATTCCGGCCTGATCGCCGCGCTCATCGTCTTGGAAACGGTGTCCCTGGAGGGAAAGCCGCTCTCCGAGGTGGTAAAACCCTTCCGTAAATACCACAACAGCGGGGAGATAAACAGCCGGGTGGAGGACGCGCGAGCCAAGCTGGAGCAGATAGCCGCGGCCTACGCCGACGCCCGCCTGGACCGCCTGGACGGCCTGAACGTGGAATACGACGACTGGTGGTTCAATGTACGCCCCTCCAACACCGAACCGCTCCTCCGCCTCAACCTGGAGGCCGAGACGGAGGAGCTGATGCGGACCAAGACCGAGGAGGTCCTGGCGCTCATCCGTTCCTGAGGACGCGGAGCGACCATGCCCAACCACAAACTCACGCTGGAATACGACGGAGGCCGTTTCCACGGGTTTCAGGCGCAACCGGGATTGCCGACCGTGCAGGGCGAGCTGGAAAGAGCCCTGAGGCCATTGGCCGACCTCAAGTCCCCCGTTTATGCAGCGGGCCGAACCGATGCCGGAGTCCACGCCCGCGGTCAGGTGATCAGCTTTCATGCGGAAACGAAGCCGCCGACGGAGCGCCTGCCCGCCGCTCTCAATTCCCTGCTGCCCGCGGACATCTCGGTGCTCCGGGCCGAGGAGGTACCGGACGGATTCCATGCCCGGCGCGATGCCCGCAGCCGCGAGTACCGTTATTTCATCATAAACCGACCTTCCCGCCCCTCAATGGGGCGCGGTTTCCTGCTCCATTACCCCCACCCCCTCGACCTCGAGCGGATCGAGGAAGCCCTGGAGGTGATCGTCGGGGTGCACGACTTCCGCTCCTTCTGCCGGGAGGAAGCGGGCAAGACCTGCGTGCGGGAAGTGCTGGAAGCCCAGCTGGAAAGGCTTCCGCACGACATCATCGCCATTCGAGTGAAGGCAAACGCCTTCGCTTACATGATGATGCGCATGCTCTGCTCTGCGCTTCTGGAAGTGGGCAGGGGCCGCTGGACTCCGAAGACCCTCGAGGAGGTATTGGAGGAGGGGGACAACTCACTGTGCCCTCCCACCCTGCCGCCTTGCGGACTGGTCCTGGAGAAGGTCCATTACTGAGGAAAGGGCGCCGTTGGGCCCGTCAGTGGGTCAAACCAGCTCCAGCACCACCATGGGAGCGGCGTCGCCCTGGCGGGGGCCCAGTTTGACGATGCGGGTGTAGCCGCCGGGCCGTTCCTTATATCGCGGTCCCAGCTCGCTGAAGAGCTTGTGCACCACCGCTTTGTCCGGTATGACCTCCAGCGCCTGACGCCTCGAATGCAGGCTGCCCTCCCTGGCCAGAGTGATCAGCTTCTCCGCCAGCGGTTGCACCGCCCGGGCCTTCGCCTGGGTGGTGCGTATCTTCTCATGCTCTATGAGGGATCGGGAGAGGTTGGCCAGCAGGGCCTTCTGATGGTCCGGCCCGCTTGCCAATCTCGGTCCCTTCTTCGGTTTAGGCATATGCTCTCACTCCCGCCTCTTCCGTTTTCCGTCCTCATCCTCGCCTCGACCCGTCGATGCAGGGCTTCAGCGGCTCTTCCTGAGTTCCAACCCGAGGGCAGCCAGCTTCTCCTTGACCTCCTCGATGGAACGCGACCCGAAATTGCGCATGGCCAGAAGGTCTTCCTCGGTGCGGTCTATGAGCTCGCCCACCGTCCTGATACCCTCGCGATGCAGGCAATTGAGGGCGCGCACCGGCACCTCCAGCTCGTCTATGGGCATATCCCGCATGGCCCCCCCGGGCCCCGTCTCCGCCTCAGCGAAGGGGCGCACCTCCAGGTCGCCCGAGAGCGATGAGAACAGGGCGATGTGCTCGATGAGCACCTTGGCGGCCATGGTCACCGCCTCGTCCGCCTTGATGCTGCCGTTGGTGTGGACCTCCAGGGTCAGCCGGTCGTAGTCGGTCCTCTGTCCCACCCGGCAGTTGGTGACCTTGTAGGAGACCCGGGTCACCGGGGTGAACATGGCGTCCAAGGGGATGGTCCCCACGCTTTCGCCCTCGCGTTCACTTCGCTCAACCGGCATGTATCCACGACCCCTGGCCACCACCATCTCCATCTTCAGCTTCCCCTCCTTGTTCAGCGTGGCTATCTTCAGGTCGGGGTTCAATATCTCCACGCCGCTGGGCGCCTCTATATCCGCCGCGGTGACCGTCTTGGGCCCTTTCTGGTCAAGGAATATGGAAACGGGTCCGTCATCCTGCATCTTCAGCACCAGGCTCTTGAGGTTGAGGATGATCTCTATGGTGTCTTCCTTGACGCCCTGTATGGCGGAGAACTCGTGCACCACTCCCTCGATGCGCAGGGCCACCACCGCGGCTCCCGGTATGGAGGAGAGGAGGATGCGGCGCATGGAGTTCCCCAGCGTGTAGCCCCATCCCCTCTCCAGGGGCTCCATGACGAACTGCCCGTAATCGTCCTTGAGTTCCTCCACTTTTATCATGGGTTTCTGCATCTCCAGGACCAATTGCTCTCCCTCCTAAATCCAGGCCGCCGGTCCTCTTACTCTACTTACTTGGAATAGAGCTCCACGATGAGGGATTCCTTCACCGGGACATCTATGTCCTCACGGGTGGGCATGGCCAGTACGGTGATTCGCCGCGCGTCCAGGTCCGACTTCAACCATCTGACCACCGGGCGCCCCTCCGCCAGCTTCACCGCGTTGAGCACCACCGCGGAATCGCGACTGGAGGGCTTGATTTCCACCACGTCGCCTTCCTTCAGCCGCTGGGAGGGGATGTCGACTTTCCTGCCGTTAACCAGGACGTGTCCGTGGCGCACCAGCTGCCTGGCCTGTTTGCGCGAGGCCGCCAACCCACCCCGATAGACCACGTTGTCCAGGCGCACCTCCAACAAGCGCAGCAGGTTCTCGCCGGTGATGCCCTTCTGGCGGGCCGCCAGCTCGTAGTAATTGCGGAACTGCTTCTCCAGTATCCCGTAGATGCGCTTGGCCCTCTGCTTCTCCCTCAGCTGCAGCAGGTATTCGGTCTCCTTGACCCTGCCCCTGCCGTGCTCGCCGGAGGGATAGGGCCTGCGCTCTATGGCGCACTTGTCGGTCTCGCATCGCTCGCCCTTGAGAAAGAGCTTCTGCCTTTCGCGCCGGCACTTCTTGCAGGACGGATCGAGGTCCCTGGCCATTATCCTCACCTATACCCTTCTCCGCTTGGGAGGGCGGCATCCGTTGTGGGGATGGGGAGTGACGTCGGTTATGCTGGCCACCTCCAGTCCGTTGGCCTGCAGGGTGCGTATGGCCGTCTCCCTCCCCGAGCCCGGGCCTTTCACGAAGACGTCCACCTTTTTCATGCCGTGCTCCTGCGCCTTGCGGGCCACGTTCTCCGCCGTAACCTGAGCGGCGAAGGGAGTGCTCTTGCGGGATCCCTTGAACCCCACGGTGCCCGCGCTGGCCCACACGATGGTGTTGCCCTGTTTGTCGGTGATGGTGATGATGGTGTTGTTAAAGGTGGACTTGATGTGCGCCTCACCGTGCAGGACGTTCTTCTTCTCCCGCTTCCTTATCCGGGTGCCTCTCCTTGGTCTGGCCACGCTCCTCCTCCTGTACGAACTCCTCGCGATACCGCCCGCCCGGACTCATCATCGGGCCGGCTGACAACGCCGCCGAAACGTCACTTCTTCTTGCGCTTAACCCCCACCGTCTTGCGCGGGCCCTTGCGGGTGCGCGCATTGGTGTGGGTCCTCTGGCCCCGCACCGGAAGGCCCATGCGGTGGCGGAGTCCCTGATAGCATCCGATCTCCATCTTGCGTTTGATATTCTGAGAGACCTCGCGGCGCAGATCGCCCTCAACCTTGAGGTTTTGGTCGATGTACTCGCGCAGCCGCACAACTTCCTCATCGGTGAGGTCGCGCACCCTTGTGTTCGGGTCTATCTGGCAGGCACGCAGGGCCTGCTGAGCCCGCGTGCGCCCTACTCCGTAGATATAGGTGAGAGCTATCTCCACCCGCTTGTCTCTGGGAATGTCCACACCCGCGATCCTGGCCAAGTGCTGTTACCTCCTTATCCCGGACATTTCGCTCCGACCGCTCAACCCTGCCGCTGCTTGTGGCGGGGGTTCTGGCAGATGACCAGGACCCTGCCGTGACGGCGGATGATCTTGCACTTCTCGCACATCTTCTTTACCGACGGCCTCACTTTCATCTCTCTCACTCCTCCGTTCCGGCCGGGGCCACGCCCCGCCGGTCACTTGAAACGGTAGACGATGCGCCCGCGGTTCAAGTCGTAGGGAGAGAGCTCCACCACCACCCGGTCCCCTGGCAGTATGCGGATATAGTGCATTCTCATCTTCCCGGAGATGTGGGCCAGGACCCGGTGCCCGTTCTCCAGCTCCACTCGGAACATGGCATTGGGCAGCGGCTCCAGCACCCTTCCCTCGACCTCGATCACATCGTCCTTTTTCGCCAAACTCCTTTGCTCCCCCGAGTCCTCAGGGCCTCTGATCTCATATTGACACCAGAATTTTTATAATAACGAAAAAAAGCCTCCGCGTCCATATACCATCCTTCAAGGCAGAGTGAGCACGAGCGGCTCGTCCTTCAGCACCGCCACGGTATGCTCGAAGTGGGCGGAAAGCAGGCGGTCCTTGGTCTTCACCGTCCAGCCGTCATCCATGACCTCCACCTCCCAAGTGCCCTGATTGACCATGGGCTCCAGGGCGAAGGTCATGCCCGCCGCCAGGCGCGGACCGTGGCGCGGCTTTCCGTAATTGGGTATCTGCGGCTCCTCGTGCATGGAGCGGCCGATACCATGACCCACGAACTGCACCACCACGGAGAAACCCGCCCCCTCCACCACGCTCTGTATCGCGTGGGACACATCTCCCAAGAAGTTCCCCGCCACGCATCGGGATATGCCGCTTTCCAGGGAACGGCGGGTCACTTCCACCAGCCGCAGGGCCTCCGGTTCCGCCTTCCCGATCACGTAGGTGCGGGCGGCATCGGCGTGATAGCCGCGGTAGATGACCCCCACGTCTATGCCCACTATGTCCCCTTCCTCCAAGCGGGTGCCGTCGGGTATGCCGTGTACCACCACCTCGTTCACCGAGGTGCAGATGGAACGGGGGAAACCCTGGTAACCGAGGAAGCTGGGGACGCCCCCGCGCTCGCGGATGAATCCATCGGCCAAACGGTCGAGCTGCTCGGTGGAAACTCCCGCGCTCACTTTCTCCTCCATGAGGTCGAGAACTCCCGCCACGATGCGGCCCGCCTCCCTCATCTTCTTGATCTCGTCCTCGGACTTGATGATGATCATCCTTAGGCGCCTTCCCCGGAAAAAGTCATCCGGCCGCTCCGGATCCTTCCAGCGCATTTTTTATCGCCCTCAGGACTTCGTCGGGGGGGGCGTTGCCATCCACCTGGCGCAGCAGGCCCTCCGATCGGTAGTGATCTATCAGGGGAGCCGTCTTGGCCCGATATTCCCTCAAACGGCGCCGTACCGTTTCCTCCAGATCATCCTCTCTCTGGTAGATCTCCCCGCCGCATTCGCGGCAGGCCTCACCCGGTCCCTCCTCATCGAAGTGGACATTGTAGTTGGCCCCGCACTCCCGACAGGTGCGCCTTCCTGAGATGCGCTTAACCAGAACCTCCTCGGGCACCTCCACGTTGACCGCATGATCCAGGGAGCGGCCTCTCTCGGCCAGCATGTCCTTGAGGGCCTCGGCCTGGGCCACCGTGCGGGGAAAACCGTCCAATATGAAGCCGGACCGGCAGTCCTCCCGGCTCAGACGGTCCGCCACTATCTCGATGACCAGCTCGTCCGGCACCAGCTCGCCCCGCTCCATGTATTCCCGGGCCCTCCGGCCCAGCTCGGTGCCCTCCCGCACGTTCTCGCGGAAGATGTCCCCGGTGGAGATGTGAGGGATGCCGTAGAGTCCCGCCAGTCTCACCGCCTGCGTCCCCTTCCCGGCCCCCGGCGGGCCCAGCATCACCACGTTCATGCTCTTTCCCCCGTCACCGACGCTCCCCTACTTTAGGAATCCCTGGTAATGACGCATCTGCAGCTGCGCTTCTATCTGCTTCATGGTCTCCAGGGCCACGCCCACGATGATCATGATGGACGCCCCGGCAAAGGGTATCTCCCGAGTGCCCGTCTTGAATGCATAGAAGAGGGCCATGGGGAGTATGGCTATGGCCGCCAGGGCCAGCGAACCCGGGAGGTTCACCCTATTGAGCACCTTGGATATATAGGTGGCGGTCGGTCCCCCCGGCCTTATACCCGGCACGAAAGCGCCGTACTTCTTGAGGTTCTCCGCCTGGGTGAAAGGGTCGAAGACGATATAGGTATAGAAATAGGCGAAGAAGACGATGAGCACCGGGTAGATGACGAAGTAGGGTGCTCCCGAGGAGATCCACTCGGCGAAGCCCTTCATGGGGGTGATGAACTGTGAGAGCATCACCGGGAAGAAGACCACCGAGGAGGCGAAGATTATGGGGATGACCCCCGAGGTGTTTATCTTCAGGGGGATGTAGGTGGAACCGCCCATGGTCATGCGGCGCCCCCTCACCTGCTTGGCGTACTGCACGGGTATGCGCCTCTCCCCCTGGTCCAGGTAAACCACCCCCACTATCACCGCGACGGCTATCGCCAGGAAGACCAGCACGATGAGATTGCCGTAACGGGAAGTGGCGTTGTCGTAGAGGACCTTCACCTCATAGGGGATGCGGGCGATTATGGCGGTGAAGATGAGCAGGGACATGCCGTTGCCGATGCCCCTTTCGGTTATGAGCTCTCCCAACCACATCAGCAGGGCCATCCCCGCCACCAGAGTGGTCACGATGAGTATCCCCTTGAGCCAGGTAAAATCGATTATGCGGTGGAAAGGGTCGTCCGGAGCCTCGGTGCGCGAGAGGGTGAAGACCAAGCCGACGGATTGCATCGTGGCCAGCACCAAAGTGGTATACCGGGTTACCTGGGTGATCTTACGCCTGCCCGCCTCGCCTTCCTCCTGCCACTGCTTCAGTTTGGGTATGACCGAGATGAGCAGCTCCATGATGATGGAGGCGGTTATGTAGGGCATGATGCCCAAGCCGAATATGGCCATGTGGGAGAGGGCTCCGCCGGAGAACAGGTTGATGAACCCGAAGATGCCGCCCTGTTCCGCGTATTTCTTCAAGGCGTCCAGGTTGACGCCGGGGGAGGGGATGGCGCTCCCCAGGCGGTACAGCAGCAGGATGAGCCCGGTGAAAGCGATCTTGTGGCGCAGGTCGGGAACGGCGAAGATGTTGCGGAAGGCCTTTAGCAAGCTATACCTCCTCGGCGCTGCCCCCGAGGGCCTCGATCTTGGCGCGGGCCCCCGCGGTGAAGGCATGGGCCCTGACCACCAGCTTTTTCTCCAGCTCGCCCGCTCCCAGGATCTTCACCGGGAGCTCCTCCCGCTTGATCAGACCTTTCTCCAGCAGGGAATCGGGATCCACCCGATCCCCGTCGGCGAAGAGGTTGAGCCGTCCCACGTTGACCAGCTGGTACTCGACCTTGTCGCGCGGCTTGAAGCCCTTGAGCTTGGGAAGGCGCCTTTGCAACGGCATCTGGCCTCCCTCGAAGCCCTGCCTTATCTTCCCGCGTGCCTTCTCACCCTTCATGCCCCTTCCGCAGGTCTTGCCGTGACCTGAGGAGCGTCCCCTGCCCACCCGCTTGCGCTTATGGGTGGAGCCGGGGGCCGGTCTGAGATCGTGAATGCCCATGGTCACCGGGGATCACCCGCTTTCCCGCGGCCGTCCTTCGCCGCCGCCGAATCCTCCTCTTCCTCGACCCTCACCAGGTGGCTGACCACCGCCAGCATGCCGCGTATCTCCGGGCGGTCCTCCTGGGTCACTGTATGGTTAATCCTCTTGAGCCCCAGCGCCCGCAGGGTACCCCGCTGCTTGGGAGGACGCCCGATGGAGCTCCTCACTTGGGTTATCCTCAGATTCGCCACTCTTGCCCACTCCTTCAAGGTCCGTTCACGCGGCCCCATCCTCAGCCATCGGCCCTCGCGCCGAGCCCGCGCGGTCCTCCCTCTCATTCCTTCAGATGCTGCAGGCTCACGCCGCGCAGGCGGGCCACTTCTTCCCTCCGTTTCAACTTACTCAGGCCGTCGAAGGTGGCCTTGACCACGTTGACGGGATTGCGCGAGCCGTAGGACTTGGTGAGTATGTCCTGTATGCCCGCCAGCTCCATGACCGCCCGCACCGGGCCGCCGGCGATGACCCCGGTGCCCTCTCGCGCCGGCTTCAGCAAAACGCGTGATGACTCGTAGCGGCCCTCTACCTGATGGGGAAGGGTGGTCCCCTGCGTGGGAACCTTGAAGAGGTTCCGCTTGGCTTTCTCCACTCCCTTCTGTATGGCCGCGGGGACCTCTCGGGCCTTTCCGTAACCGTAGCCGACCAGTCCCGCGCCGTCACCCACCACCACCAGAGCGGTGAACCGGAAGCGGCGGCCTCCCTTGACCACCTTGGCCACCCGGTTGATGTCGACCACCCGCTCCTCCAGCTCGAGGCCGACAGAGTCGTTATCGCTCATGCTCACCTCCGCTCGCAAAGCCATCGGCTTTTCAACTCAGAACTTCAGTCCGCCTTCCCTCGCCGCTTCCGCCAGGGCCTTGACCCTTCCGTGATAGAGGTTCCCGCCTCGGTCGAACACCACCGTTTCCACTCCCGCCTGCCGAGCCCGCTCGGCGATGAGCCTGCCCACCAAACGGGCCTGTTCCGATTTCTCCTTCCCCGCCAGATCCAGGCCCTTCTCCAAAGTGGAGGCTGAAGCCAGGGTGTGGCCTTTCTGATCGTCTATGACCTGGGCGTAGATATGGCGGTTGCTGCGGAAAACGGAGAGGCGGGGCCTTTCCGCTGTCCCCTTCACCTTCTTGCGGATGCGCCGGCGGCGCCGCTCCCTCAACCTCTGCTTGTACAGGGTATGTCGCATATCAGCTCAACTCCAGTCACCTTGCGCATCTTTTCTAACCGGTGCTCTTGCCGGCCTTGCGGCGCACCATCTCGCCCGCGTAGCGTATCCCCTTGCCCTTGTAGGGCTCGGGCTTGCGCAGGGCCCGGATGTTCGCCGCCACCTGCCCGACCTTCTGCTTGTCTATCCCGTGGATACGGATACGCGTGGGGGTCACCAGCTCGAAAGTCACTCCCGGGGGCGGTTTGATGATGACCGGGTGGGAGAATCCCAGGGAAAGCTCCAGGTTATCCCCCTGCAGGTTGGCCCGATAACCGACCCCGTGTATCTCCAGGTTGCGCACGAAACCCTGGCTGACCCCCTCCACCATATTGGCCAGCAGGGTGCGGGTGAGCCCGTGCAGGGAGCGGTGCTCCCGCGAATCGGAGGGGCGCCTTACGGTTAGAACGTCGCCCTCCAGATCGAGGATCATGCCGCCGGGCACCTCGGTTCTCAGGGTACCTTTGGGCCCGCTCACCGTTACCCTGTTGCCCTCAATGCTTATCTCGCAGCCCTGCGGTATCCGCACGGGCATCCTGCCTATCCTGGACATCGCATCCTCCCTCGCAATACCACGGCCCCAGCGGCCTCACCACACGAAGGCAATGACCTCTCCCCCCAGGTTGCGGCGCCGCGCCTCCTTGTCGGTCAGCAGGCCCTGGGGAGTGGAGACGATGGCGATCCCCAGCCCGCCCAGAACGCGGGGAAGGTCCGCCCCTTTTGAATAGATGCGCCTTCCCGGCTTGGATATGCGCTTGATCCCGCTGATGACATGTTCCTTGTTCGGCCCGTACTTCAATTCGATCTTCAAAACATCGAAGGACTGACCCTTAACGACCTTATATCCGCGGATGTATCCCTCTCTTTCCAGTATGCCCGCGATCTGCTCCTTCATCTTGGAATAGGGCATCTCCAGCTCATCGTGATAAGCGGAGTTGGCGTTCCTGATCCTGGTGAGCATGTCAGCAATAGGGTCCGTCATGGTCATCTGAGCCCATCCCCCTCTACCAGCTTGCCTTCTTCAGCCCGGGGATCTCCCCGCGGTGGGCGAGTTCTCTCAGGCATATCCGGCACAGGCCGAAATCCCGGAAATATCCCCGCGGCCTGCCGCAGCGGCGGCAGCGGTGATATGAGCGCGTGCTGAATCTCGGCGGCCGGGATTGCTTGGCAATCATCGACTTCTTAGCCATCCCTCTCCTCACTTATCCTTGAAGGGCATACCGAACTTCTTCAAAAGGGCCAGCCCCTCCGCGTCGGTCCGGGCGGTGGTGACGATGGCGATGTCCATCCCCCGTATCTTGTCTATCTTGTCATAGTCGATCTCCGGGAAGACCAACTGCTCATCCAGGCCGAAGCTGTAATTGCCTCGCCCGTCGAAGGACCGCGGGTCGAGTCCGCGGAAATCGCGCACACGGGGTATGGCCGTGGAGATGAGCCGGTCCAGGAACTCGTACATGCGGTCTCCCCGCAGGGTGACCTTACACCCCACGGACATGCCCGTGCGCAGCTTGAAACCGGCTATGGAGCGCTTGGCCCGGCACAGCTTGGGCTTCTGCCCGGTGATTATGGCTAAGTCACTCATGGAGGCGTCGATGGCCCGGGGGTCGTGAGCACCCTCGCCCACCCCCATGTTCACCACTATCTTCTCCAGGCGCGGAACCTCCATGTCGTTGCGGTACCCGAGCTCTTTTCGCAGCTCGGGGAGGATCTCCTTCCGGTATCTCTCTTTCAATCTCGGCACCATTTCCTACCTCTTCTCCAGCTGCTCCGGCCGGCTCCGGCCAAAGTCAGTCCATCTCCGCCCCGCATTTACGGCAGATGCGCTTCTTAGAGCCGCCCTCCTCCAGTTTGTAGGCAACCCTCACCGTCTTCCCGCATGAGCCGCAGACTATCCCCACATTGGAGGCGTCTATGGGCGCCTCCCTGGTGACGATGCCTCCCTGAGGGTTCTGTTGGGAGGGGCGCGTGTGCCTCTTGACCATATTGACGCCCTCCACGATGACCCGGTTCTCCCGGGGCATGGCCTTGAGTATGCGCCCTTCCTTGCCGCGGTATTTTCCGGTGAGAACCCTCACCCGGTCGCCTTTCTTTATCTTCAGGCCGCTCATCTCTCTCATACCTCCATGACCCTTCAGAGGACCTCGGGGGCCAGCGATACTATCTTCATGAACTTGCGGTCGCGGAGCTCCCGCGCCACCGGCCCGAAGATGCGGGTGCCCCTGGGGTTCATCTGCTCGTTGATGAGCACTCCCGCGTTCTCGTCGAACTTTATATAGGAACCGTCGGGGCGGCGGCGCTCCTTGCGCGTGCGTACCACCACCGCCTTGACGATGTCCCCTTTTTTCACCGCCCCGCCGGGTATGGCCTCCTTCACCGTGGCCACCACCACGTCCCCCACATAGGCGTAGCGGCGCCGCGAGCCTCCCAGGATGCGGATGATGAGGATCTCCTTGGCCCCGGTGTTGTCCGCAACCTTTATCCTCGATTCCACCTGTACCATGATTACCTCCCGCCGCTCCTTCCTGGCGCGGTCATCACCTGGCTTTCTCGACTATCTCCAGCAAGCGCCAACGCTTGGTCCGGGAGAGAGGCCGGGTCTCCATGATCCTCACCATGTCCCCCACCGAGCAGGCGTTCTCAGCGTCGTGGGCCTTGTACTTCTTGGTCCGTTTTACGATCTTTCCGTAAAGGGGGTGGGGAATGCGCGTCTCCACCGCCACCACGATGGTCTTGTCCATGGCATCGGAGACCACCATCCCCTGCAAGACCTTCCGCTGGGACTTACGCTTGCTCATCTCCCGACACCCTCCCGCGGCCGCGCCTCTGCATCAGACCTTTTCATGTTCCAACTCCCTCTCCCGCATGACCGTGAAGATGCGGGCGATGTCCCTCTTGACCACGCGGATGCGGCTGGTGTTGTCCAGCTGTCCGGTCGCCGACTGGAAGCGCAGGTTGAAAAGCTCCTCCTTGGCGTCGCGCAGGCGTGCCTGCAGTTCTTCGTCGGACAGCATCCTCAGTTCCTGCGCTTTCATCCTCATTCACCACCCCAGGACTCCCGCTTCACGAACCGGCACTTCATGGGGAGCTTCATGGCCGCCAGGCGCATGGCCTCCCGCGCCACCGGCTCGGGGACTCCGGAGAGCTCGAACATGACCCTCCCCGGCTTGACCACGGCCACCCACTTGTCCGGCGCACCCTTTCCGCTTCCCATGCGCGTCTCCGCCGGCTTTTTGCTCACAGGCTTGTCAGGGAATATGTTTATCCAGACCTTTCCGCCGCGGCGGATGTGGCGGGTGATGGCTATACGCGCCGCCTCTATCTGGCGGTTGGTCACCCAGCTGGGCTCCAGGGCCTGCAGCCCGTAATCGCCGAAGTTCACCCTGGTGCCCCCCTTGGACATGCCCTTGAGGCGGCCTCTCTGGACTTTGCGGTGTCTTATCTTCCTCGGCATCAGCATTGCGCCTCAGACCTCCTCCTCGTCCGCCGGCCTCCCTGAAGCCCCGGCTTTCTCCTCCTCGGCCTGGATCAGTTCAGCCGGAGACGGCCGCTCCGCATCGTTATCCCCCGCCTCCTTCGCCGGGGACTCCGGCTCCGCATGCTCAGCTGAGGCAAGACTCTCCTCCGATGCCGCCCCTTCCTCATCAGGCGCCATGTCCTCGGGGACCGCAGCGAGCCCGTCTTCCTCTTCCAGCAGCGGTACCACGGCCTCAGAGACGCGGGCGCGCAGCTCCCGGCGGGGCCGCGGAACCGGGGTCTCCTCGCGTTCCTGGGAACGGCGCTCCGGCGCCAGGCGGTCGCCGCGGTATATCCAGACCTTCACCCCGATGACGCCGAAAGTGGTCCGAGCGACGCAGTAACCGTAATCGATATCCGAGCGCAGGGTCTGCAGGGGCACCCTCCCCTCGCGGTACCACTCGGTGCGCGCCATCTCCGCGCCTCCCAACCGTCCCGCGCAGGAGACCTTGATGCCCTGGGCTCCCGCCCGCATGGCGTTCTGCACCGCTTTCTTCATGGCGCGCCGGAAGGACACCCTCCCTTCCAGCTGCTCAGCGATGTTCTGAGCCACCAGGAAGGCGTCCAGCTCCGGCTGGCGTATCTCCTGAATGTTCAGGTGGACCTGCTTGCTGGTCATCTGCTCGAGCTCTTTCTTGAGCTTATCCACCTCGGCTCCCCGCCTGCCGATGACGATCCCCGGACGCGCCGTCCACACGTCCACGGTCACCTTTTTCTCGGTCCTTTCTATTTCCACCTTAGAGACCGCCGCCCTCTGCATCCGCCTCTCCAGATGGCGTCGGATGAGCAGGTCCTCCTGCAGGAGTTCCGGATATTCCTTACCGGCGAACCAACGCGATTTCCAGTCGTTGATGATCCCCAGCCTGAAGCCGTAAGGGTGAACCTTCTGTCCCACCTATCCCGTCCTTTCCTTCCTCTTCTGCCTTCCGGGCAGCCTGCGCCGTCGCGACGGCTGTCTCTTCTCGCCCGGAGCGAGCACGATGGTTATGTGGCTGGTGCGCTTGCGTATGCGAGTGGCGCGTCCCCGCGCCCGCGGCATCCATCTCTTGAGAGTGGGCCCCTCGTCCACCCATCCCGCCCGGACCACCAGCTCGTCGGATCGGAGGTTGTGGTTGTTCTCGGCGTTGGCCGCCGCCGACTCCAGCACCTTGACTATGACCCGCGCGGCGTGTGTCGGCGAGAATGCCAGGACCCTCCTGGCCTCCTCCAGGTCCTTCCCGCGGATGAGGTCCATCACCTTGCGGGCCTTATACGGTGAGATGCGGATGTAGCGTGCTACCGCGCGCGCCGTCGCCTGCTCGGCCGTCTCCGTCTTCTGCTTCTCAGCCATCTCTCATCTTCTCCATCATGCCGGCCGGCCTGCCGCCGTCACTTGAAGCGGGTGGGGCGCTCGTGAGCGTGCCCGTGTTTGGTGCGGCGCCGGGTGGGGGCGAACTCCCCCAGCTTGTGTCCTACCATGTTCTCGGTGATGAATACGGGGACGTGGCGCTTGCCGTCGTGTACGGCTATGGTATGGCCCACCATCTCCGGGAAGATGGTGGATCGGCGAGACCAGGTGCGGATGACCCGCTTCTCGTTCCTGGCATTGAGCGCCTCCACCTTGGCCATCAGCTTCTCGTCCACAAAGGGACCTTTCTTCAGCGACCTTCCCAATGCAACCTCCCGCCTTCCAGCGACGACCCTTCCGCTGTCCCCGTCAGGTCTTTCTTCTTCTCACGATGTATTTGTTGCTGGGCTTGTTGCGCTTTCTGGTGCGATAGCCCAGGGTAGGCTTGCCCCAAGGCGTCACCGGGTGCCGCCCGGCGCTGGACTTGCCCTCGCCCCCGCCGTGGGGGTGGTCCACGGGGTTCATCACCGTTCCCCGCACCGTGGGACGTCGGCCCTTGTGCCGTCCCCTTCCGGCCTTGCCCTCGCGGATGAGGCCGTGCTCGACGTTGCCCAGTTGGCCTACTGTGGCCCTGCAGCGCAGATCTACTAGACGCACCTCGCTGGATGGCAGCTTGATATGGGCGAATCCCCCCTCCTTGGCCATGAGCTGGGCGGCTCCTCCCGCGCTGCGAACCAGCTTTCCTCCCGTGCCCGGCTTGAGTTCGATGTTGTGGATGGTCGAGCCGACCGGTATGTTGGTGAGGGGCAATGCGTTTCCCGGCTTTATGTCCGCCTCAGGGCCGGATTCCACGGTGTCCCCGACCTTCAACTTGAGCGGGCAGAGGATGTAGCGCTTCTCCCCATCCGCGTAATGGAGCAAGGCGATGCGGGCGGAGCGGTTGGGGTCGTACTCTATGGTGGCCACGCGGGCAGGCACTCCGTCTTTGTCCCGCTTGAAATCGATGATGCGGTAGCGCCTCTTCACCCGGCCTCCCTTGTGGCGGGTGGTTATCCGTCCGTTGTTGTTCCTGCCGGCCTTATAGTTCATCGGAGCCAGCAGGGACCTCTCCGGCTCGCCGCGGGTGATCTCGGAGAAATCGGACACCGAGGCCAGCCGCCTGCCCGGCGAAGTCGGCTTATACTTCCTGATACCCATCTCGCTTACCTCGCCTCCACCTTCGTCAGCGGTTGGAGCCCAAGGGCCCTTCGAAGAACTCGATGCTGTCGCCCACCGCCAAGGTGACTACGGCCTTTTTGCGCTGAGGGGTATGCCCCCTCGTCCACCCCTGGCGCTTGGGCTTGCGCCTCACCTTCAGGGTGTTCACGCCGGTCACCCGCACGTTGAATATCTGTTCCACCGCCTGTCTTATCTCCGTCTTGCTGGCGCGGGGGTCCACGATGAAGGTGTACTTGTTCTGGTCGATGAGACTGTAGCTCTTCTCCGAGATCACCGGTCGGAGGATGACGTCATGCGGATCCTTCATCTTGGCCTCCTCCCTGCAGCTTTTCCAGTGCCCTCCGGGTGAATACCACCCATTCGCTGCAGAGGACATCGTAGGTGTTGAGCTCCTCCACCGTCAGGGCCAGGGCCCCCGGGAGGTTGCGCACCGAGAGGATGATATTGGCATCTTCCTCCGGCAGAACCAGCAGGATGTTCCCCTCCAGCTCCAGCGCCCGAAAAAGGCCTGCCATCTCGCGGGTGCGCGGCTGCTCCATGGTGAAGTCCTCCAGAACGACTATGCGCCCCTCCCGCGCCCGCACACTCAGCGCGGAACGCAGGGCCAGCCTTCTTTCCTTCTTGTTGACCTTGATCCGATAATCGCGAGGATGGGGCCCGAAGACGGTGCCTCCTCCTCTCCAAAGCGGCGAACGGATGCTGCCGGCCCGAGCCCTTCCCGTGCCCTTCTGCCTCCAGGGCTTGACCCCTCCGCCCCTGACCTGGCTGCGCTCTTTGGTGGATGCCGAACCGGAGCGGGCCGCGGCCAGCTGCCTCCGCACCGCCAGATGCATGACCGGCACGTTGACCGGAGCCGCGAAAAAGAAATCGTCCAAGCCGGCCCGGCCCTTCTCCCTGCCTTCCCTGTCGACCACTTTGACTTCCATCATCGCCGATCACGATCCAATCTGATCTCGTCTTCCGCCGTCACTGCATCTCGATGAGGCCCGCGCGCCTCCTGCTCTTCTCCCTCCGCTTGACCGCCTCGCGGATATAGAGAAGGCCCCCCTGCGGCCCGGGCACCGCGCCCTTCACCAGGAGCAAATTCTGCTCCGGCCTCACCCCCACTATCTCCAGGTTGAGCACGGTCACCCTCTGATGACCCATGTGTCCGGGCATCCTCTTGCCCTTGAACACCCGAGAGGGCGTGGCGCAGGCTCCTATGGAGCCGGGAGCGCGGTGAAAATGGGCTCCATGGGAGCCGGGGCCCCCGCCGAAGCCGTGGCGCTTGACCACGCCGGCGTATCCCTTGCCCCTGGAGATGCCGGTCACATCGGCCCGCTCCCCCACCTTGAACTCTTCCACCCTTATCTCCTGGCCCGGCCGATAATCACGGGGGTTATCCACCCGGACCTCGGTGAGGTGGCGCAGCGGCTTGACGCCGCTCCTTTTCAGGTGGCCAAGCAGCGGCTTGTTCAGGCGCTTCTCCCGCGCCTCACCGAACCCGATCTGGATGGCATCGTAACCGTCTCTCTCCTTCGTCTTCACCTGGGTCACGTAGCACGGCCCCGCCTCGATGAGGGTGACCGGCACCACCCTGCCTTCATCGGTGAACACCTGGGTCATGCCCAGCTTCTTGCCTATGAGCTTCTTCATCACGCAACGCTCCTCGCCGTTCTCCGGCTCACAGCTTGATCTCGATGTCCACTCCCGCAGGCAGATCCAGCCGCATCAGCGAATCCACCGTCTTGGGGGTGGGGTCGATGATGTCGATGAGGCGTTTATGCACCTTCATCTCGAAATGCTCCCGCGAATCCTTGTTCACATGAGGCGACCTTATCACGCAGTAGAGGTGCCTGTCGGTGGGAAGGGGCACCGGACCGGAGATGGTGGCGCCGGTGCGCTCCACCGTCTCCACTATCTTCTTCGCCGACTGATCTATGATCTCGTGATCATAGGCCTTCAGCCTTATCCTTATTTTCTGATTGGCCATTGTCCCTCTATTCCCGCTCTTTTCCGCCCTGCCGCTTTTACGGCCAGGCATCCCTCCGCTCTTCCCGCCTACTTGATCACCTTGATGACCCGGCCGGCCCCCACGGTGCGGCCGCCCTCGCGGATGGCGAAGCGCAGGCCCTCCTCCATGGCGATGGGCACCAGCAGCTCCACTTCCATCTCGGTGTTGTCG
>JACVIY010000005.1 GCA_015711755.1 Candidatus Geothermincola secundus
AAGAGCGGAGCAGGCCCGGCGAGAGAAGGCGCCGAGCACAGGTTCGACCGCTGGGCGCGCACCTATGAGAGGGGCATCCTCTGGAAGAGGTTCTTCCTGCCCCTTTACGAACAGCTGCTCGAGGCGATGCCCGACGTGAGGGGGATGAGAGTGCTGGACGTCGGCTGCGGCACGGGAGCCCTGGCTCTGCGGCTGGCCGAGCGGGGGGCCAGCGTCACCGGGATAGATGCCAGCGCGGGCATGATCGAGGTCGCCCGGGGTCGGGCGGAGAAACGCGAGGATCTGGAGTTCTTCCTGTCCGGAGCGGAGGCCCTCCCTCTGGACGACTCCTACGCCGACCTGGCGGTATCCAGTATCGCCTTCCACCATTTCGAGGACCCGGAGGCGGCCTTGCGGGAGGTCATGAGAGTCCTCAAACCAGGTTGCGGCTTCTACCTCTGCGACATGTGCGGCGAGGGGGTGCTGGGAAAGGCCTCCCTGCGATACGGGCGCATCGTGGGTACCGATTACCGTTATTACTCTCGCCGGGAACTGTCGGAGATGATGAGCGCGGCGGGTTTTGCGGTGCGGGAGGTGGTCCTGCTGCGAAGGATACCGCCGGTGATGCTGGCGGTGGGGTCGAAGGTTTGAGGGACAGCGCCAACCCTTCCGCCAAGACGGCCTAGAGGATGCGGAGCGAATTCCACGGCATCATGTAAGCGCGGGCCGGCCCTCGTTTCGATTTCCGCGGCGGCCGCTCTTGCACAACCCCGGGGTCGAGCAGAAAGGTGAAGGTTTGGGCCAGGCCCCAATGTGAAGGCCGGAAGGATCAGACCCCCAACAGGAAAGGGTTGGTCTTCTTCTCCCATCCCACCACGGTCGGATCCATATGTCCCGGCAGCACCCGGGTGTCCGAGGGCAGGGTGAAAACCTTCTCCTTGACCATGCGGGCCAGCGTCTTGAAGGAGCCACCCGGAAAATCGGTGCGGCCGACGGAGCCGCGGAAGAGCAGGTCCCCGGTGAAGATCAGCCCGTCGGTTAGGAAGCACACGCTCCCGGCGCTGTGGCCCGGGGTGTGCAATACCTCGAAACGCATACCCGCGAGTTCCAGCACTTGGCCGTCCTCCAGGGGAAGGAACTCGTCGGGCAGCTCCAGGGAGCTGAGGCCGAGCATGCGCAGGAGCATGGGCGGCAGGGCCCGCACCAGGGCCACGTCTTCGGGGTGCATGTAGCAGGGGGCTCCGGTGGCGTCGACCACGCCCTTCAACCCCAGCAGGTGGTCGGGATGCCCGTGGGTCAACAGCACCGCGGCCAGAGCGGCCCCGCTTTCCTCCAGCCGCTGCAGCAGCTCCTGCGGCTGCATGCCCGCGTCTACGAGCACCGCGCCTTCCCCCGAGTCGTTGATCACCAGGTAACTGTTGCTGCCGAAGGACCAGTCGGTAAGGGTTATTATCTCCAATTTTCTACCTCCTGTAGAAAAATGTCCTTGTCCGCACGTCAGGTAAGTATAGCGCAAGGCCCTCTTACCGACCAGTTCCGCGGTCATGGCGGGAACCTCCCCCTTGAACGCACCGCGGTTTACCCATCCTGCTCCCGCGACCTCGGTTCCGTTCGAAAAGAGGGCGCTTTCCCCGCCGCCCCGGCCGTTATATCCTATGAGGGCGGAGAACGCCGGGCGCTCGGCCGGTAGGCGAGGGGGATGACGTGGACGAGGGAAAAGCGGAAGGCGGACGGGGACAAGAGAGAGGGAGGCAAGCCGGCTCTTCGGGTGAGGCTGCCGGGGAAGCTCGGGAGGCGCTGGAGGAAGTCCGGGCCACCCTCAACCACGACTTGAGGACCCCCCTGACCGTGATCATCAGCTATGCTCAGACCCTGGCCCAGGGCAAGGCGGGGGAACTGAACCCCGTACAGCGGGAGATGCTCGAGGTGATGGTGAGCGAGGGTTACCGCATGGACGGCCTCATACGCGAGACGGTCGCGCTGCTGCGCAAGGCGATGGGGGAGGGAGGGGGCGGATAAGAGCGGACTTCTCCCTGCCGCCGGGCTCAGACCGTTCCCCGTCGCTCCATGCGGGTTGCTCCCTGAGGACAGGCGGCGGCGCAGAGGCCGCATCCGTAACAGTCGTACACGAAAGAACTTCCCCCCAATATGCGGCGTTCCCCGAAGGGGCAGACCGCCTCGCACTCTCCGCAGGCCGCGCAAGCCTCCTCGTCCACCCGGGCGATCCAGTCCCCCCGCATCAGGCGGAAGCGACGCTGGCCGAAGGTTCGGTTGGCGATGTAGGGGACGCAGCCGTCCTTGCAGCAGTTGCAGATGACGTATTCGTTCACCGCGCCTCCCAGCATGCAGTGCATGAAAACCATATGGAACATGCCCAAATCGGCGCAACCCTCCACAATGGCCAGGGCCTCCTGCCGGGAGATGACCCTGTACTGCCGGGGGAAGGCCTTGAGCCAGACACCGGCCCCGGTGCGCATGACGATGTCGGTCTCCAGGGGGTGGCCGCAGGCGCGGTGGCCGATGCGGCAGCGGCAGGGGCCGACGGCGACATCGCCCTGAAGGCTCTTTACGTATTCGGTAAGGGCGTCGAGGGGCATCGGCTTGCCGGTGTCCCCCCAACGGCTTAACGGGTAAGCCACCGTTATGCCCAGAAGCGAGCGCAGCGGTTCAAAACGGGTCAGGAAACGCAACCTGCCCGCGCAGCCCTCGTAGGTCAGGCGCAGCAAAGGGACCTCCACCCATCTGGCGAAAACCCTCATGAGCAGTATCCGCAGGGGGGAGTTTTCCCCGGATATGAGGTGGGCGAGGAGCAGAGAGGGGACCAGCAGGGTCGCCCCGACGAACGACTTCATGCTCTCGCCTCTCCTGCACGTATGGGATAAAGCGGAAGAAAGGGCCGGACCCCTTGTGCCCTAACCCTCATCATCATATCCTCAGCCCTGTTTCCAGGCCTTCCTGTATGGCCTCGAAGGCCTTGCGGGGCTGGCGGGCGTCCCCGATGAGGTGCACCTCCACACCCGCGTCCTTCAGATCCTCATAGAGTCCGTTCACCGAGCAGGTCCCTGCGGCGATGATCACCGTGTCCGCGGGGATCTTCTCCTCGCACCCTTCGACCTCCACCACCACCCCGTCCGGCTCGATGCGACGGGCGGGGGCGTTGCTGACGAGCCTGACTCCCAGGCCGCGCAGGTCCTGCAGGAGCACCCACCGCGTGGACATGCCCACGTCCCGGCAGACCTTGGGGAGCATCTCCACCACGGTGACTTCTTTAACGCCCCTGGTGCTGAGTTCGCGCAGGGTCTCCGGATCCTCTCCCCCATTGACCAGGAGGAACTGCAGGGTGTCGCCGGAGATGGTCCCCATGCCCGCAACGTAGATGGCCGTCTCCGCCCCCACGGCGCCCCCGCCGATTATCACCACCCGATGCCCCGCGGGGTCCGCCTTTCCTTCCAGGACATCCCATGCCTGCAGGACATGGGGCTGATCGATCCCCGGGATGGGGGGGATGACCGGGCGGCCGCCACTGGCCACCACCACCGCCTCGAAGCCCTCCTCGATCAACTTGGCGGCCGTGGCCTCCTCCTCCAGGCGGACTTCCACTCCCTCCCATTCCAGATGGGATTGGAGGTCCTCCACCGCTGTCCAGAACTCCTCCCTGCCCGGGGGCACCGCCGCCAGGTTCAGCTGGCCGCCGAGAACAGGCTCTTTCTCGAAAAGGGTCACGCGGTGTCCGCGCCCCGCCGCGGTGGCCGCCGCCTTCATCCCCGCGGGCCCGCCGCCCACCACCGCTATCCTGCGGCTGATCGGGGCCGCGGAAAGGGGCAGCTCCAGCTCCCTCCCCGCTCGGGGGTTGATGGTGCAGGTGACCGGCTTGAGGTAGAGGACGTGGTCGAAGCAGCCCTGGTTGCAGCCGATGCAGTGGTCGATCTGCTCGAAGTGGCCGGAAGCGGCCTTCTCCGGAAGATAGGGGTCGGCGATTAGGCCGCGGGCCATGCCCACCAGGTCGGCCATGCCCATACGCAGAATCTCGTCGCCCACGAAGGGGTCGTTGATGCGGTTGCAGGCCACCACCGGCAGGCCCACCGATCTCTTCACCCCGGCCGCCAGCCAGGCCAGGCCGCCCCGCGGAAGGGACATGGGCAGCTGGGGAACCCGCGTCTCGTGCCATCCCCCGGTGACGTTGACCATGTCCACCCCGTGCTTCTCCAGCTCCGCCGCGAAGAGGGCGGCCTCGCGGTTGGTGTTGCCCCCCTCCATGAAATCGTGGCCGGCTATCCGGAAAGACACCAGGAAGTCGGAACCCACCGCCTCCCGCACCGCGTCGGCCACTTCCAGGCCGAAGCGCATGCGGTTATCCCAGGAACCGCCGTATTCGTCGCTGCGCTTGTTGGTCAGCGGGGAGAGGAACTGGGTTATGAGATAGCCGGCGGCCGCCAGCACCTCGACGCCGTCGTATCCTGCCCTCTTGACCCTGACCGCCGCAGCGGCGTAATCGCTCACCGTCTGCTTTATCTCCTCCCGGGAGATCTCCCGGGGCGTCTCCCGGGTGAAGCGCGAGGGCACAGCGGAGGGGGCCACCGCCTGCTTCCCTCCGATGCTGATGGAATGGGCGTAACGGCCGGCGTGATAGAGCTGGCATACAGCTGCCGCACCGTGGCGCCGGATGGCGTCGGCCAGCATGGAGTGGCCTTCCACCGTGTCGTCCCCGCGGATGTCGATCAGCCAGTAGGGTCCGGCCAGGTCGTTGATGATGCAGCCGCCAACGATGATCATTCCCGCGCCGCCACGCGCCCTCTCCTCGTAAAAGGCGATCAGCCGGTCGGATACGCGGCCGTCCGGGGTGAAGTTGAGATGCATGGCGGTCATGACGATACGGTTGCGCAACCGCCTCCCTTTTACCTCTATGGGGCTGAGCAGAAGCTTCAGTTCTTCCATGAAACCTCCTATCGACACTTCCGTCGGTATCCGCCCCGGGCGGATGCCGGCTCCGGGGCGCGTTGATATATTATAAACGCGTAAACGGGTACTCCTCTGTGCCGTTCATGACGGCGATGGCCGTACAAGGAGGCGTAAGCATGGGATCTGCCGGGTTTTTCGGCGAATACGGGGAGAGGGTGGAGGAGCTGCTGCGCCTGGCCGAGTCGCCCGCCTCGCAAGACAAAGTAATGGGCCTGAGGGAGGCGGTTGAGCTCCTCATCCAGCCGGGCATGCACCTGCACGTGGCCCAGCCCTACATGAGGCCCTCCGCCGCCATATACCAGATCTGCCGGCGCTTCTGGGGCGGTTCCCCCGACCTCACCATAAGCTCGCTGGGCTTCATCGCCAACATGGTCCTGTTGGTGCACGGGGGCCTGGCGAAAAAGATCATCACCTCCTTTTGCGGGGATCATTACCCTTTCCCCGGCCCCAACCGCGTCTATCAGGAGGCATGGCGGGAGGGGCGGCTGGAGATCGAGAACTGGACGGTGCTCACCCTGCCGCAGCGCCTTCTGGCGGGGGCCATGGGGGTGGAATGGATGCCCACCCATTCCCTGCTGGGAAGTTCCATGGTCGAGGAGAATCGGGAGGATGTCTGGGTCACCGCGGGGCCGGGAGGAGAGCCGCTGTGCCTGATCAGAGCGCTGCGCCCCGACCTGACCGTCCTGCATGCCTGGGCGGCCGACCCTGCGGGGAACGTGCTCATGCTGCCGCCGTACGCGGAAGGCGTGTACGCGGCGTATGCGGCGCGCGAGGGCTGCCTGGTCACCGTGGAGAGAGTGGTGGACACCGCCTTTCTGCGGCGCCATTCCCACCTGGTGAAGATCCCGGGCTATCTGGTGAGAGCGGTTTGCCCGGTGCCCATGGGGGTGCATCCTTCGGGGGCTTCCAACCAAGGCATGCCGGAACTGGAGGCATACGCGGAGGACGAGGCGTTCCTGTTGGAGCTGCGCGAAGCCTGCCGCAGCGAAGAGGGGATGCGGCGCTGGGAGGAGGAATGGCTTACGGGCTGCCCTGACCATGAATCCTACCTGAGGAAGCTGGGGCACGAGCGGGTCTGGCTCCTCAAGGGGCGGGCCGCCCCCGACGCCTGGCGCAGCGAACTGGCTGACCGCGTCCCGGCCATGCGCACCGAGGGGGAGGCCAATCCGGCCGAGCTGATGATCACCGCGGCTGCCCGCCTCATCCGCGAGAAGGTTCGGGAGCGCGGATACGCGACCCTGCTGGCAGGCATCGGGACCTCCAACCTGGCCGCCTGGAAGGCCGCCTACGACCTTCGGAGGGAGGGGGTCGCGGCGGAGCTCATCGCCGAGGTCGGTTTCTACGGATACGCGCCCCTTCCCGGCGACCCCTTCATCTTCGGGTTCCGCAACATCCCCACCAACACCATGCTCTGCGAGGTGCTCACCGTGCTGGGGGGGATGGTGGGGTCGCGGAGCAGCCGCTGCATCGGCGCTCTGGGCGCGGGGCAGGTGGACCGGCTGGGGAACGTCAATTCCACTTGCATACCCTCCCTGGGCCTCTGGCTGGTGGGCTCGGGAGGGGCTTGCGACGTGGTCACCGGCGCAAGGGAGACTGTGGTGACCATCCCTCTGAACAAACTGAGATGCGTGGAAAAGGTCGATTACGTCACCGCCCCGGGGCAGCGGGTGAGCGCGGTGGTGACCGATCGGTGCATATTCGAGAAGGTGCCGGGAAGGGAGGGCCTGGTCCTCACCGCTTACTACTCGGCCTGCGGTTACCGAGACGGCCGCGAGGCGGTCGGGGACATCGCCTCGCGCTGCGGTTGGGAGTTGGAGGCGGCCGGGGATCTGCGTGCGGTGGAGCCGCCCGCGCGGGAGGAGCTCATGGACATACGCCTATTCGACCCCCGCGGCTACTTCCTGTCACAGGAATAGGAACCTCCATTCGATCGGGGCGGGTACCGGACCTTCCTGATCCGGGGCTGCGCCGGTAGGTAACCATGGTCGAACGGCGGTCTTCATCCTTTCCCAGCGGACGGTCAGGCCAGGAGGATGCTCTCGCCGAGCATGGAGTCCCAGCGCGAGCCGCCGCGCTTTTCGTTCAGCTCCTCGCGGGTCAGGGGGACGAGGTCCACTCCGATGGGCAGGTCGAAGAAGGCCAGGTAGCGCCGGATCCTGTTCGATGGGTCGAGTCGGCTCTCCCTCAACACCAGAAGGATGTCGGCATCGCTGGTGCCGGTATGGTCCCCGCGGGCCAAAGAGCCCATCAGCAGCACCTCTTCCACTTCCGGGCAGGCCGATTTGAGCCGATTCGCCGCTGTGGCCAGGCTCCGCAGCGCCTGATCACGGTCGAGCCATATGGCTTTCACAGAACCGGATGATCTTATCCGCCGCATCCAGGGCCTCCCCCGCCATCTTCTGGTTGTAGTAGTCCGCGGGTTTCCCGGAATAGAAACCGTTGGGGTAACGAGACGGTATGTAATAGGAATCGAGCAGCTGCGCATAGGAGATGATGTCCTCGGGCAGGTCAACATCGCCCGCGAGGGAGCGCAGGATGGCGCTGACCGCATGCCCCCACACATCGATACCCAGGCTCAACCCCAGCGCTTTCGCCGCTTTCTCCGCTGCCTGCTGGGCCGTGAAACAGGCCCATTCATGGTAACCGTGCTCCCTGTCCAAAGAGGCTTTGGTCAAGTCGCGGCGGGCCTGTTCCAGCCCGTCGGAAGACCTGTTCATCCGCCTCTCCCCTCACCTCGATAATATGCGACCGCCGCTAGGCTTGTCTTGCGGGGGCGCCGAGCAGTTCGGGCGGGAAAGGGTTGTCCGTCTCCTCCAGCATGGCCAGCTCCCCGTCGCAACGGCCCTCGAGGGCCAGCTTAAGGCAAAGGTCGAAACGGCGGCAGTGCTCCCGCAACCGCTCTTGCGCGTAACCGCTGCCTTCGCCCTGACCCATCATATAGAACCAGTCGCTGGATTCCATGAGCAGGAGTTCCCGGAGGGCCTGGCGCATGGCCCGCTCCCCGGACGAGGGGATATCCGTTCCCGAGGCGACCTCGGCGTATCTCTTTTCCCGTTCGAGGAGCTCCCGGCGGCCTGCCTCGGTATGCGGGCAGATCCAGGTGGAAAAATCGTGGTTCCTGCCCCAGGAGGTCATCGCCGGGGAGATGGTCCGGAGGGGAGCCTCCCCGCATCCGTCCAGGAACCCCGCTGCGGTCGACAGGTTCAGGGAGGGGTGGGATTCCAGCAGACGCAGGGTCTCCTCCAGCCAGGCCATCCCCTCGGACCACCAGTGCCCGAAGATCTCGGCGTCATAAGCGGCGAGCAGCAATGAGCGCCCCGGGTCCTTAAGACTCGAGGCCCTTTTCTCCAGTTCGCCCACGAAGAAAAGAGCGTCCTTCCTCACCCTCTCCAGCGCCTCCTCCCGCCGGTAACATTCTTTCTCGTCCAGAGGAACGCCGGGGCCGGAGATGCGCCAGTACTGGAAGCCATGGCCTTCCAGGTCGCGCTTGTGGAACTCGCGGTACTGAGGATGGGAGGGGAGGCCCTCCCAGGCCCACACCAGCTCGTGGAGGACGCGGTCGCGCAGCAGTACGCGCGGGCCGGCGCCGCACAGCGTCCTGGGTACGGAGGTGTCCTCTTCCATAGAGGCGGCGGAGAAGTTGAGGACCACGTAATCCGCCTCCTTGCTCAGCGACTCCGCCAGGTCCTCCATGCCCTCCGCCCAGGCGCATTCCGGAAGCCAGAAGCCGCGGGGTTTGGCCCCGAACCATTCCCGGTGATGGCGCGAGCCCAATCGCACCTGCCGCTCCCGCTCCTTCCCGCCGCGCAGCATAGGGAGGAAGGCGTGGGTGGCCGCGCTGGCCAGAATCTCCAGGCGGCCGGAGTCGCTGAGCTCCCGGAAGACGGAACGCATCCGCCCCCTATATCGGGAACCCCACAACTCCAGCAGCCGATGGTAAAAGGCGAAGTAGTGGCGGTTGACCCGGCGCCGCTCCAAATCCCTCATCCTCTCCAGGCGGACCCTCTCCTCCTCGCATTGGCGCAGTTTGTTCTCCAGGTACTGATGGAACCGCTCCTGCATGTAGGGGTCATCCAGCTGTTCCGCCAAGATGGGGGTTAGGGTGATGGACAGGCGGCCCCAGCCCTCCAGGGCCATGCGGCGCAGCATCTCCAGCAGGGGAAGGTAGCATTCCGCCCACGCCTCCAGCAGCCATTCCTCTCCCACCGGCCAGTCGCCGTTGCGGCGCACGTAGGGCATGTGGGCATGCAGCAGGAAAACCACGTTGGCCTTCAAGCCGACCCCTCATCCCGCCTTGAAGCAGAAACCCATGAAATCCTGCGCACTCTCCAGGTCGCGGCGCCTCCAGGAGAAGTGGCGGATGCTCAGGGAGGGGATGAACCAGCGTCCGTAGATCAAGCGGTTTAGGGCGGCGGGCATGCGGAAGCGCCAGTATCGCCGGTCCCAGGCCATGATGCGCTCGTGCCACTCCAGCATGCCCGAATGGAAGAGCCCCCAGACCTCCACCTCCTCGAAGAAACGGCGCAGGAACACCTCGAACTGCCGGTGGTCGAACTCGAAGATATGGAAGGGATTTATCGGAGTCTCTCTTCCCGGGGAGAGGATCAGTCGGTTGGGTGTGGTGACCATGAGAAGGCCCCCCGGCTCCAGCAGCCTCAGCGCTTCTTCCATGAAACGCTCGGGATGGTGCAGGTGCTCGATGACTTGGAAGGAGACGGCCGCTTGGAAGGAAGCGTCCATCAGCCCGGTTTCGTAGATGTCGGCATAGCGGAAGGACAGGTTGGGCCGCCGGTACTTGCGCCGGGCGTGGTAGACGGCCTCCGGCGCCAAGTCCACCCCCACCGCCTCCCGCGCCGCGCCCGCCAGCAGGTCGGTGCCGTATCCCTCCCCGCATCCCAGGTCCACTACCCTCTTTCCCCTCACGAAGGACAGAGCGAAACGGTAGGCGACCAGATGGCGCTGAAACCAGTAGTTCTCCTCGTCGATATCCGGAAGGGTGCGTTCCCCGGTGAGCTCGAGGGGCGGGTATTCGGAGCAGGGCAGATCGGCGGCGATGTCGCTGTGATTATCTTCGATCACGGCCCTCCGCCCCCCTTCATCTTCCTTTTACGAAGGTCATCCGGTTCTCCGCCTTGTGCGGGCCCCGCGGTGCGGCAGGGCTCTCCTCGGCCATGCCTCCGCCCGTTCCCTCACTTCACCAGTTTGAGGATCTGCTTGAAGAGGTCGGTATCCGCCCTCTCCACCAGCTCGTATACCGCCATCTCGGTCGAGGCGATGACGGCCCCGGAATCCCGCATCTTCTCCAGGCCCAGGGCATGGTCGGCGGGGAATCGGGTCCCGCAGGCATCGGCCAGCACGTGCACCTGATAGTCGCGGTGAAGAAGATCGTGCACCGTCTGGCTTACGCATATATGGGTCTCGATGCCCGCGACCATCAGCTGGGTCTTGCCGGTGGCCTCCACCGACCGCACGAAATCGTCCACTCCGCAGCAGCTGAAGATGCGTTTGATCAACGGCCGGTACTCGGGGAGGCGTTCCTTCACCTCTTCAACCGTATAACCCAGCCCCTGCGGGTAGTGTTCGGTCATGACCATGGGTATGCCGCAGGCCTTGGCCGTCTCGATTATCAGGACGGCCCGCTTCAGCAGTCCCTCCCGGTCATGTACCATGTTCACCAGCTTCTCCTGCAGGTCGATGACCACCAGGGCCGCGTCTTCCAGGCGCAGTAGACGGGGATGCCTCATCCTTTCCTCCTTTCACGGCGCCGGTCCTCTTCTCAGGTGTCGGGGGCCAGGCAAGATAATACAACCCTCCGCCCCGCGGCGCCACGTGCCCCTGAACGAGGCCGTGTCCCTTTTATGCCCCAAGGTAACTCCGGACCAGCCCGCTGACCTCCATGGCGGAATATATGGCGGCATCACCGCCGGTGCCCATCGCGGCAGTGCCGTCGCCGGCGATGAAGAGGTTCTCCAGTCCTTCCACCCGGTGTCCGGGACGTCGAGGGCGCGACTGCCCCGGAGAGGGCAGAAAGCCGTCCACCATGCGCAGATGCATTATCCTCTCCCATTCCGCCTTTTCCTCGATGCCGGGGAACATCTTGCGGAGAAGAGCCCGCATCCTCTCCTCCTCCCTCCGCACCGCCTCTCCGTCGTCCATAAGGGCGAAGGGGAGCGGCTGGAACCAGGAGATGAGCTGTTTTCCCGGGGGAGCGGCGGAGGGGTCGATGTTGGAGGTGAACTGCCCCATGGAGAAAGGGTCGTCGGTCACCAGTAACCCCCGCCTCTCGGATACGGGGGCGCTCAGCGCCATCTCCAGGGAGATGCCCGCCGTCGGCAACATCTCCTCCGCCATCCTCCGGAAAAGCGTGGGGATGTCGCGGCGGTCCAGGAGAGAGGGGAGCGTCTGAACCGGAACGGCGCTTATCACCGCCGAAGCCCTGAAGATACCTTGGGATGAGACCGCTTCCTCGATCCTTCCTTTGCGCGGGACAATCCTCTCCACGCGCGTGCCCGTGCGGATCTCCCCGTTCTCCTCAAGGGCTCTCCTCAGGCCCTCGATGATTGCGCGCGTGCCCCCGCGAGGATAACCCGCCCTGCGCGGCGACCTCATCGCCTTTTGCAGAAAGGCGGCGAACTCACCGGCGGAGGCCTCATGGAGGTCGGGGGCTATGATCCCCAGGCCGGACAGGAGGGACAGGAGCCGCTTGACGCGCGGGCGGGGACGCTTGCCCAGGATCTCTTCCAGACTGCGGTGATAGAGGCGGCGGGGTGGCAGCAGTGCCAGAGGGAGAAAGGCCCTGGCCGCGGCGGCGCTGTCCCGGGGGCCGAGGAGGGGGGAGCGCAGGATGCTTGTCAAGGCTGCGGGGAGCGGGACGAAGGAATCGCCGTCCCACAGCTCCGTTTCCCCGAGTTCGAGGAATTCAAGCTCCATTCCCAGCTTACGGAAGACCGCAGCCGCCGCGCCTCTCTCCGCGAAGCGGTTGTCGTGCAGGCCGTGCTCAAGCAGGAAGCCCTCTCTTTCTTCCCAGGCGGCCCTACCCCCCGGACGAGATGATGCTTCCAGCAAGAGGACGTCAATTCCGGAGCGAGCCAACAGCGCGCCCGCGGATAGCCCGGCGTAACCGCCCCCGATGATGAGCACTTCGGCGTCCACGGTTCCGATTATAAGGGAAGGCAGAACGACTTTTGCCGGGAGGCTGGCCAATCGCCGATCGAGCCCGCTCTCCCGCATAGGCGTGGGGTGCCTTGGCGCGCCCTCGCTGCGAGTATTAGAATGGCTATGCGAGCTGTTCTGCTGGAGGTGGGGATGGAAAGGCCTCTTTTCATCGTTAATCCCGCTTCGGGCGGGGGGAAGACCTGCCGGCAACGCTGGCCGGAGGTGGAGGGACTGCTGCGCCGCTGGGGCGTCGGATACGACTGCGAGATGACCGGACATCCCGGTCATGGCATGGACCTGGCGGAGGAAGCGGCACGGGAGGGTAGGCTCCGCGTGATATCCGTGGGGGGCGACGGCACCCTCAACGAGGTGGGGAACGGGCTGCTGCGCGGGTCGGCGGGCGGTGAGCCGCCTGTGCTGGGTATGGTGCCCGGAGGCAGGGGCAGCGATTTTCACCGGGCTCTGGGGCTTCCTCAGGACGCCGAGGGGTCGCTGCGGGTGGCCCTGGAAGGAGAGCCGCGGGCGGTGGATGCCGGCCTGATGCGCTTCGTCCTCGACGGCAGGGAGAGGGAGCGCTATTTCTTCAACATCTGCGGCACCGGTTTTGACGCCGAGGTGACCGCCAGGGCCAACCGCATGCCCGGATTCATGGGAGGCACCCTTCCCTACCTGCTCTCCACCCTCATCTCCCTCTTCTCGGTGAAGCCCAAGCGCGTGCGCATGACCGTTGACGGGGAGGAGATGGACCTGGGGGAGATAGCCGGGGTAGTGGTGGCCAACGGCAAGTATTACGGTGGGGGGATGATGGTATCTCCCCATTCCCGCCTGGACGACGGTGTCTTCCACCTCATAGTGATGGGGCGGCGGGCTCCGCGCAAGCTGGCCCTGCACCCGACATGGATATACAAGGGCACCCATCTGCGCGTCCCCGAGCTGCGTGAACTGACCGGCAAAGAGGTGGAACTGGTCTCGGAGGAGCGCATGCTCCTTCAGCCCGACGGAGAGGTATTCGGCGAGGCGCCCTTCAGGTTCACCTGTTGCCCCGGGGCCCTCCGCGTGGCCGCGGGGCGATGAGGGGGTGCTGGACGGGGCTTTCCGGCCATCCGTCTCCGACGAGCCCGCAACAAGCCGGAAGCCTCGTTCGCCTCTAGGAAAGATGCTGTCCCTGGAGGGAAAGAGGTGCCCGCCGGCAAGAGGGGGCAGGGGGGCATCGGCGCCCTCGGGCGGACGGCGGGCCGCGCAACCGCTATGCACCGCTGCCAGCCGCGGTATCGTGGGAGGCATAGCGGTCCGGCTTGGAGGTTGACCGCCCGCGCGGCGCCGCTGACAAGGGGAAGGAGGAGGACGGAGGCACATGATGCTCCCCGAGGAGATAAAAGAGAAGTACGGGGGCCTTCCATATCTGACGCCCTATCAGTCCATCTACGCCCTGACCGACGAGGAAGGCCGCGTAGTGGAGCTGCACGAGTTCCATGCCCGAGGAAGGGCGGTCGGGGGCGCCGCATGGGAGGTTTACCATTACCCGCGGACTTCCCCTCTCATCCTGGAGGCGAGGAGGGAAGGCCCACGCAACATCTTCCTCTGCCGCGCGGGGGTCTGCGAGCTCGACCTGATCCCGGGCCTGGCGGGGGCGGGCCTTGAGCGGGTGAACGTGCTGGAGGACCGGGTTGAGCTGACCTACGCGGGGCTGGCGGGTGGCGGGGTGGCCGCCACCGTCTGCAGGGGGATGGCTGAGGGTGTGCTGGGCATGGAGATAGAGTCGCTGGGCGGCGGGGCCCGCCTGGGACGTGCCACCCTTTACCTGCCCCGGCTGCGCAAGCTGACCGTGGGAGTGGACGATACCGACGACGAGGAGAGGGGTGCTACCTGGGCGGCGGTCAATGAATCGGCCTGGCACACGGAGAGGGAGGGGCTTGCCGCCTACCTCTCCCATTGCATCGTGCAGCTGTTCCCGCAGAACCCTTACCGCACCACCAACTGCTGTTCCACTGCAGTGGTGCTGGGGGTCAGAGAGGGCGCGGAAGTAGGGGCGGTGGAGCATTTCCTTGAAGGCGTGAGGAAAAGGACCTACAGCGAGGAGGCCGCCGCCGCGGTCCACGCGAGGATGCGGCCGCCGGAGGAACTGCAGCGCTTCACCAGAGCCGCCAAATCGCGCATGGTGGAGGAGGAGGAGGCGGAGGACCTGGCCTTATGGTTGGGGGTGGAGCTGCGGGAGATAACCGGGTCGCGCGGGCGCATCGGCGCTTTGGCCGCTTTGGGCATGGGCGACCGGCCCGACGATGCCGTCCTTCCCTACGGTTGAACCGCGTCGCATCACGGAGCTCCGCCCCGCTCGCCGCCGAGGAGGAAGCGGGATGCCCTGCGGGCGACCTCCCTCTCCCTGCCGAAGAGGAAGTGGTCCGCGCCCGGCAGCAGCTCTAAATCCGCGCCGAGGCGGGATGCCAGTTCCCGCAGCCTCCCGGCCCCGGAGAACTGATCGTGCTCGCCGGCGATGATCAGTTTACCCATCTTCGGTCGGATATCCGCGCTTTCCAGAAAATGGAAGAAGTCGAAGCCCACCAGCGGGGGGCTCACCAGGACCAGGCGGGAGGGGACGCCTCCTTCCAGGGCCCAGCGCAGCCCCACCCAGGAGCCGAAGGACCATCCCGCGAGGAATATGCTGCGCGGCAAGGGCGCCCCTCTGTCTTCCAGCCAACGCATGATCCCCTGCACGTCATCGGTTTCCTTGAGCCCGCCGGAAGATATGCCGCTGCTGCGCCCCACTCCCCGGAAGTTGAAGCGCAGTGCGGCGATGCCCCTTTCCGCCAACGCTTCGGCCATCTCCACGATTAGGGGGACATCCATGCTCCCTCCGCCTATGGGATGAGGGTGGCAGAGGATGGCCAGGGGGACGTCCTCGGGCGCGTCCTCTCTCCTATGCAGCACGCCCTCCAGGCGGATGATCTCGCTCCCCTCGGCGTAAAAGGTCAGGTGTTCCTCCATCGAAGAGCTCCTCTCTCCGTTGCCCTCGGTCGACCGCCCGAGAGCCGTGTCCGCGTCCGCGTCCTTCGAGCGCGCGGGCGGGCTGAGAGCCACTCCCCAGCGCTTGCTATCCCGTATAGTCGGTTATGCAGCTGCACGCGCCGCATCGCACGCAGCCCGCGGAAACCCGCGAGGCCTCGAGACCTGCCCTTTGGACGATCGACGCCACCCTCTCGTAAAGACGCATCATCCGTGAGAAAGGGGGCGGGGATTTCTCGCCCAGGGGGGTCCCGGGCACCGGACGCAGCGGCAGCACGAAGGGATATACCCCCAACTCCGCGAGCACTCGGGCGCCCTCCAGCACCGAGCGGTCGTCTTCCCCCAGACCGACCAGGAGAAAGCTGGAGACCTCCCCGGGACCCCAGAGTTCCACCGCCCTGCGCCAGCACCTGAGGTAATCCTCCGAGCTGCGGTCGCATTTACCGGGGGTGGCCCTCTCCCTGATCCTCTGGTCCCAACTCTCGATATTGATGCCTATGCTGTCGCTCACGCTCGCCAGCTCCTCCAGAAGATCGGGGTCTCGAGGCGGTTCGCACTGCACCTGTACCTTTAAGCCCGCCGCCCTGACCGCCTCCGAGCAATCGCGCAGCAGCTTCAGGCCCGCCTCCTCCCGGTCGGGGGTGCCCGTGGTCAGCACGGCGTGCTCGAACCCCTCGGATGCGGCCGCCGCGGCGACCTCGGCCAGCTGTGAGGGGCGCTTCACGGCGGTGGTGGCCCCGCTGCTCAGACTGAGGTCGATGGCGCAGAAGGAGCAGCGGGGGCTGCGGGAACAACGCTGCAGTACGGTGGAACCAAGGCAGGAAGCGGAGTGGCGCAGGGCTAACTTGCGCATGCTCGTCCCGTCCTCGGTGCGGAGGCCGTAGAAGAGGGGCGCCTCCGGGATTTCCACCTCGGCCAGCTGCCGACCCCCCCATTTCAAGACCCGCCTCCTCCCCTCGCCTTCAAGGAGGAAGGGGGAGCTGCGGGTAAAGACCGCTGATGCCGGGACCGTGGCTTCCACGCCCCCCATCCGCAGGGAAAGCCCCTCCGCGGGGCCGGCGCCCCCCCTGCGCCCCTCAGCCGGGGGTTCGGTCCTGACGCCCCGCGCCTGCAGACGGGCCTTCAACTCTCTCGGATCCATCTTCTTCTTCCTGAACGAAAGGCTCGAAGGCCCCGTTTTTTCCGACAGCCGTAACCCTGTTCGCGCTACCCGATCGCCCGCGGGACCTGCCGCTTTTTCACCATATACTACCACGCTGGGCGTATTGAACCGCTTAAGAGCCTTTAATATAATGTTTCGAGCATGGCTTCCCGGGGATGAGGAAGACGCGTTAGCGGTGATCGGTCCGGGAAAGGATCTCGTCCCCTGACGCCGGCTGATGCACCTTGCGGGCGGTATCGAGCATATGCCCGCGCTTCCAGCAGGAACGGACTACAGAGAAAGGAGAGAGGGATGACCGTACCCAGCGACCTTGAGATCGCTCAGGCAGCGGAGCTCCTGCCCATCTTGGAGATAGCCAAGAAACTGGGCCTCGAGGAGGACGAGATAGACCTCTACGGAAAATTCAAGGCCAAGATAGATTTCGAGAGGGTGTTGGAGAGGCTGAAGGACAGGCCCAACGGGAAGTACATCGACGTCACCGCCATAACCCCCACCCCTCTGGGCGAGGGGAAGACGGTGACCTCCATCGGTCTGACCGAGTCCCTGGCCAAGATCGGCAAGAACGTGGTGCTGACCCTGCGGGAACCCTCGCTCGGCCCGGTCTTCGGCATCAAGGGCGGGGCTGCCGGAGGAGGTTATTCACAGGTGGTCCCCATGGAGGACCTCAACCTCCATTTCACCGGGGACATCCACGCGGTGGGGGCGGCCAACAACCTGCTGGCGGCGATGATCGACACCAGCATCCTCCTGGGCAACCCCCTCAAGATCGACCCCATGACCATCTCCTGGCGACGGGTGGTGGACATCAGCGACCGCGCTCTGCGGGACATCGTCATCGGGCTGGGCGGCCGGGAGAACGGATACCCCCGCCAGACCGGCTACGACATCACCGTGGCCTCCGAGGTCATGGCCATCCTGGCCCTGGCCACTTCCCTCAAGGACCTGCGCCAGCGCCTGGGGCGCATCGTGGTGGCTTATACCTATGAGGGCAAACCGGTGACCGCCGAGGATCTCAAGGCCGCCGGGGCTATGACCGTCCTGCTGAAGGAAGCCCTCAAGCCCAACCTCATCCAAACCCTGGAGCACAACCCCTGCATCATGCACGCCGGACCCTTCGCCAACATCGCCCACGGGAACAACTCCATCGTGGCCGACCTCGTCGCTCTGAAGTGCGGTGACTACGTGGTCACCGAGTCCGGTTTCGGGGCGGACATGGGGGCGGAGAAGATGATGAACATCAAGTGCCGCTACTCTGGGGTAACCCCCGACTGCGTGGTCATCACCTGCACCATTCGGGCCTTGAAGATGCACGGCGGCGCCTTCGAGGCGCGGCCCGGCAAGCCGCTGGACGAGGAACTGGTGAAGAAGGAGAACATGCCGGCGCTGGAGGAGGGGACCGGCAACCTCATCAAGCAGATAGAGAACATGAAGCTGTTCGGCGTGCCCGTGGTGGTGACCATCAACCGCCGCGTCACCGATACAGAGGCGGAGATAACCCTGGTGAAGAAGCTGGCCGAAGCGGCCGGGGTGGTGGCCTGCGTGCCCATAGATGTATGGGCCAAGGGCGGAGAGGGCGGAAAAGAAGCGGCCGAAGCGGTGGTCTCTGCCTGCGATCAGCCCAAGGACTTCAAGTTCCTGTATCCCCTGGAGGCCTCCATCAAGGAGAAGATCGAGGCCATCGCCACCAAGATCTACGGAGCTGACGGCGTTGATTATTCCCCGCTGGCCGAGCAGAAGATAAAGCAGTACACCGAGGCCGGCTACGACAAGCTCCCCATCTGCATGGCCAAGACCCATCTGTCCCTCTCCCACGACCCCAACCTCAAGGGAGCTCCCAAGGGATTCCGCCTGCCGGTGGTGGACATCCGCCCCTCCATCGGGGCCGGCTTCCTCTATCCCCTCTGCGGAGCAATGCGCACCATGCCCGGCTTGCCCTCCCGCCCGGCGGCGGTGGACGTGGACATCGACGAGAACGGAAGGACCATGGGCCTGTTCTGATGAGGCCCTGAAGAGAGAAAAAGCGGTGCCCTGGTCGAGAGACCGGGGCACCGTCAATTAAGCGGTCAGCAAAAGGCCTACGGAGAGAGCGAGGAGTGCGAGGTAGATGGAGGATGGCAGGGTAAGGATACTCTTCCTCCCCGAGAACCGCTACATAACGGTGGATCGAGGAGAGAACCTCTTGAAAGCGGCCATGCTCGCCGACGTCCACGTGAATGCCTCCTGCGGCGGGGCGGGTTCCTGCGGCAAGTGCCGAGTGGTGGTGGAGAAGGGCGAGGTGGAGAGGGAGCCCAACCCCAAGCTCAGCGAGGCCGAGGCCGCTCAGGGTTTCGCCCTGGCCTGCCGGACCCGCGTCCTCAGCGACCTGGAGGTGCGCATACCCCTGGAGTCCCGCATAGGAGATAAGCGGTTCTTCGAGCGGGCGGAGCCGCAGCCGGCGGTGGGACACCTGCTCTCCGCGGACGAGTGGGAGAAGCGCCTGCCGGCATGGGAGCCGGACCCGCCGGTGCGAAAGGTCCATCTCAAGCTGAATCCCCCTACGCTCGACGACAACACCGCCGATGCGGAGCGGGTCAAGCGCGGCCTGGCGGTGCAGGAGGGGATAAGGGACGTGGTCATCGACTACCGGGCCCTGCAGCGGCTTCCCAACCTGCTGCGCCAGAGCGGTTGGGACATCACCGTCACCCTCATCAACACCGAGGAGGAGCGGCGGGTGGTGCGGGTGGAACAGGGCGACACCACCGGCAGGCAGTCGGCCATAGCCATCGACGTCGGCACTACCACCATCTCGGCGGAGCTTCTGGACTTGAAGTCTGGCGAGGTCCTCGCCCGCGCCTCCGATTACAACGCCCAGGTGGCCTTCGGGGAGGACGTCATCACCCGCATCATCTATGCCACCAAGGGGACGGGGCTGGCCAAGCTGCAGTCGGTGGTCACCGGCACCATCTGGAACCTCATCGTCAGCCTGGTGGAGAAGTCCGGCGTGGAGTACGGCGACATCACCCATCTGGTGGTGGCGGGCAACACCACCATGACCCACCTCCTCCTGGAGCTGAACCCCCGCTATATCCGCGAGGAGCCCTACATCCCCTCGGCCACCTTCTTCCCCTGGACCAAGGCCTCGGAGTTGGGCTTGCGCATCGCTCCCGGGGTCTACCTCTACCCCATACCCTGTGTGGCCTCCTATGTCGGGGGAGACATAACCGCGGGCATCCTGGCCTCCGGCGTGTTCAACACGGACAAACTCACCCTGTATATCGACATAGGCACCAACGGAGAGATGGTCCTGGGCAACCGCGAGTGGCTGCTGGCGTGTTCCTGCTCCGCCGGACCCGCCTTCGAAGGCGGAGGGGTCAAGCACGGCATGCGGGCCACCCGGGGGGCCATCGAGCAAGTGAGGATAGACAAGTTCAACTACGAGCCCATGATCATCACCGTGGAGAACCATAAGCCGGTGGGCATCTGCGGCTCCGGACTCATAGACGCCCTGGCCGAGCTGTTCCTGGCGGGGGTCATCAACGAGAAGGGGAAGTTCGAGAGGGACCTCCCCACCGACAGAGTGAGGGTGACCGAGAACGGGGCGGAATACGTGCTGGTGCGGGCGGAGGACAGCGCCACCCGGCGCGACATCGTCATCACCGAGGTGGACATAGACAACCTCATGCGGGCCAAGGCGGCGGTGTATGCGGGCATAGAGATACTCCTCTCCTCCATGGACATGGAGGTGGGGATGGTGGAGGAGCTGCTGATGGCCGGGGCCTTCGGGCGCTACCTGGAGATAGACAAAGCCGTGACCATCGGGCTGCTGCCGGACATCGGTTACGACCGCATAAAGTTCGTGGGAAACGGCTCCCTTCTGGGCGCCCATCTGGCGGCTCTTTCCCGCGGTATGCTCTCCCGCACCCAGGACATCGCCCGGCAGATGACCTACCTTGAGCTCTCCAAGAACCCTGATTTCATGGAGAAATACGTGAGCGCTCTCTTCTTCCCCCACACCGACTTAGACGCCTTTCCCCGCGTCCGGGAGGAGCTGGAGCGCATCCGGTCGGAACGCAAGCTGTACTCTGAGGGGGGCGGCTGAGGTGGGCCTGGTCATCGCCACTTCGGGCAAGGGGGGCACCGGCAAGACCACCTTCTCCGCCCTTACGGTGCGCTATCTGAAAGAGAGATACGGCAGGCAGGTGCTGGCGGTGGACGCCGACTCCAACGCCAACCTGGACGCGGTCCTGGGGGTGCGGGCGGAGAAGACGGTGGGGCAGCTGCGCGAGCACATCACCGAGAACGTCAACCGGGCTCCGGCGGGCATGTCCAAGGACATGTGGGTGGAGATGATGCTGCAGCAGGCCCTGGTGGAGGCGGACGGGTTCGACCTGATATCCATGGGTAGGCCGGAGGGCCCGGGCTGCTACTGTTATCTGAACAACGTCTTCCGGCGCTACCTGGACATAATGGTCAACAACTACGATTTCGTGGTCATGGACAACGAGGCGGGGATGGAGCATCTCTCCCGCCGCACCACCCGGGGAGTGGACATCATGTTCATCCTGAGCGACGCCACGGTGAGGGGGGTGGAGACGGCCCTGCGCATCCGCGACCTGGCGCGGGAGATGAAGCTGGAGCTGAAGCGGCTGGCGCTGGTGGTGGCGCGGGTGGGGGGAGAGGGCCTGCCCGAGGCGTTGCGGGAGAGGGCGGAAGAGGGCAACCTGGCCGTGGCCGGCTGGATACCCGACGACCCCCTGGTGAGGCGGATGGACGAGGAGGGCAGGCCGCTGCTGGAATTGCCGGAGGACAGCGCCGCCTGGATGGCGGTGAGAGGCATACTCGACGCCTGGCTGGAGGTAAAGGCGCCCTGATGGGTAAGGCACGAGAGATGACCGTTTTCCCTCGCACGCGCTTCATGCGCGCAGCGATGAAAACGACACTTGGACTACCCGGGCGCGAGACTTTATCATTATTAAGATCCGTCATTGGATTTGAGCGTGGTCTGGTGCGATAATATGGACTCGGACCGGGAGGAAGACGATGTACGTTGAGAAGCCCATGATCGTGTTCCTGGACAGACTAGCCTCCAGGTCGCCGGAGCCGGGGGGAGGAAGCGTGTCCGCGTTGGTGGGGGCGCTGGGAGCGGCCCTGGTGTCCATGGTGGGAAACCTCACCCTGGGCAAGGAGAAATACGCGGACGTCCAGGACCGCGTGGAGGAACTGCTCAAGTCCTCGGAGAGGGCCCGCAGCGAGCTGCAGGACCTCATCCAGAAAGACACCGAGGTCTACGCGGAGGTGTCCGCCGCCTTCAAGCTGCCCCGGGACACCGAGGAGCAGAAGGAGGAGAGGAAGGCCAGGGTGCAGGAAGCCCTGAAGGCCGCCACCGAGGTGCCCTTCCTCATAACCGAGAAGTGCCTGGAGGTGGCCCGGCTGTCGCTGACCGCCGCGGAGATCGGCAATGTGGGCGCGGTTAGCGACGCCGGAGTTGCTGTGTTGCTGGCCGAGGCGGCGGCCCAGAGCGGCGCCCTCAACGTGAAGATAAACGTGAACAGCATCGAGGACGAGGCTTTCTGCTCGGAGAAGTGGCGGCGGGTACAGGAGATACTGGAGGAAGCGGCCGAGCTGCGCGAGAAGGTGATGCGCCTCACCTATGAGAAATTGGGTTAAGATCCTCGAGGGCGGCTCGTGGAGTGGATGTTAGGAGCACGTAGGCCGTGGCGACACGGCGAGGCCTGACCGAAAGGAGCGCTGAGACATGGCACTGGTGATCGACTGCGTGGCCATCGGCGATGAGCTGATGAAGGAGATCGTGGCGGAATGCGAGGCCCTTAAATCCAAGGGCATCACCCCGGGCATAGCCACCCTGCTGGTGGGCGACGACTTCGGGGCCAACATGTACCGCGGGCAGGTGGAGAAGTTCTGCGAGGAGGCCGGCTTCAACTACGTCAACGAGAACCCGCCCGCCGACATCACCGAGGAGGGGGTCATCGAGATCGTCAAGCGCCTCAACGCCGACCCCGCCGTCTCCGGCATACTGCCCCTGCGCCCCTTCCCCGAGCACATCTCCGACAGCGCCGTGATCAATTCCATAGACGTGAACAAGGACATCGACTGCTTCCACCCCTTCAACATGGGCAAGCTGGCCCTGGGGGAGCCCACCTTCCCGCCGGCCACTCCCTCGGCGGTGGTGGAGATACTGGACCGCTACGCGCGAGATGTGGAGAAAGTCGACCCCAAGGACTTCTACGAGGGAGCGGAGATAGTGGTGGTGGGCCACTCCAACATCGTGGGCAAGCCGGTGGCCTTCCTCATGCTCAACCGCAACGCCACCACTTCCGTGTGCCACGTCTTCACCAGCATGAAGGGCAACCTGGCCAAGCACACCACCGGAGCGGACATCCTCATCGTCGCGGCGGGCAAGGCCGATCTCATCGGCCCCGATCTGGTCAAAGAGGGGGCCGTGGTGGTCGACGTGGGCATCAACCGGGTGAAGGTCTTGGACGAGAACGGCCAGCCCGTGCTCAACGAGAAGGGCAAGCCCAAGACCAAGACGGTGGGCGACGTCTCCTTCGACGCGGTGAAGGACAAGGTCAAGGCGATAACCCCGGTGCCGGGGGGCGTGGGCTCGGTGACCAACCGCATGCTCATGAAGAACGCCCTTCGCGCCTGCAAGATACAGAACGGTCTGGATTAGGAGCGGCGCGCTCTCATAAGACTGGAAAGGAGTGTGAAGATGGCTTTCAACCTGCCGGTGGATACGGCCAAGGGAAAGATACGCGAGGTGGTCTTGGGCTCGGGCGATAAGTCCAGGAAGGTCGGTGGGGAGAACATCCTGCCCTTCCATACCTGGGAAGGGGAGATGCCCAACCGACCGCTGCTGGCGGCTGAAGTCCTGGACGAGCCGGGCGAGCTGGTCCCCGCCCTGGAGAAGGCGCTGGGAGAGGTGAAGGGCGACCCGGTGACCTGGGCCAAGAAGGCCCAGGACGAATGGGGAGTCGACGCCATAGCCCTCTTCCTCACCTCCACCGACCCCAAAGGTACCGACGCGCCGGCCGACGCTGCGGCGGAGACGGTGGCCAAGGTGGCCGAGGCGGTGAACATCCCGGTCATCGTCTACGGCACCGAGGACCTGGAGAAGGACGCCGAGGTGATGAAGGCCGTGGCCACCAGGGTAGAGGGGATGAACGTGGTGCTGGGGCCGGCCAAGGAGGAGAACCACAAGACCATCGGGGCGGCGGCCATCGGATACAAGCAGGACGTGGCGGCCATGACCCCCATAGACGTCAACCTGGCCAAGCAGCTGAACATACTCCTCACCAACCTGGGCATGGAGGCGGACCGCCTGATCATCGACCCCACCACCGGGGCTCTGGGCTACGGCCTGGAGTACACCTACTCGGTGATGGAGCGCTTGAAGATCGCCGCCCTCTACCAGGACGATTCCATGACCCAGATGCCCTTGCTGGCCAACATAGGTCAGCAGGCCTGGAAGACCAAGGAGGCCAAGAGCTCCGAGGATGAATACCCGGAGTGGGGTGACCCGGAGAAGCGGGGGATCATGTGGGAGGCGCTGACCGCCACATCTCTGCTCATGGCGGGAGCAGACCTGTTGATCCTGCGCCACCCCGAATCCATCCGCCTGATGAAGAAGCTCATCGCGGATCTGTCATAGCGGAGCGAGAACGCCGGCAGGGAGGGGACCTGGAGAACGGGAACCCGACACGACAGGAGGAAGAAGAGAGACATGGCAGAGATCGAGGACTTCGGAGAACTCACGTCCTGTGAAGCGAGCATCGAAATGCTCAGGAAAGCGGCGGAGGAGGGGCAGGAGACCGCCTTCGACCGGGTGGCGCAGCAGAAGGGGTGCGCCTTCGGGGAGGCGGGGAGCTGCTGCCGCATCTGCGCCATGGGTCCGTGCCGCATCAACCCCAAGAAGCCCGACGAGTCCAGGGGCGTGTGCGGCGCCACCATGGACACCATTGTGGCCCGCAATTTCGCCCGCATGATCGCCGGGGGATCCTCCGCCCATTCCGACCACGGCCGGGCGGTGGCCGAGACCCTGATCATGGCGGCCAAGGGGGAGACGGCCGACTACGAGGTGAAGGACCGCATCAAGCTGCTGGAGGTGGCCGCCGACCTGGGCGTGGAGGTGGGCGACCGCGACATCAACGACATCGCCCTGGAGGTGGGGGAGCGGTGCCTGGCCATGTTCGGGCAGCAGGAAGGCGAGCTGGCCTTGGCCCAGCGCGCCCCCGAGCCCCGCAAGGAGATATGGCGCAAACTGGGCGTATTCCCCCGCGGCATCGACCGCGAGGTGGTGGAGATGATGCACCGCACCTCCATCGGGGTGGACCAGGATTATGAGAACATCCTGCTGCAGGGCACCCGCTGCGCCCTGGCGGACGGCTGGGGCGGCTCCATGATCGGGACCGAGCTGCAGGACATCCTCTTCGGGACCCCCACTCCGCTGGAGAGCAAGGTGAACCTGGGGGTGCTCAAGGAGGACGAGGTCAACATCGTGGTGCACGGCCATGAGCCGCTTCTCTCGGAGATGATCGTTCTGGCCGCCTCCCTCCCGGAGATGCTGGAGAAGGCCAGGGCCGCCGGGGCCAAAGGCATCAACCTGGCGGGCATCTGCTGCACCGCCAACGAGGTCCTCACCCGCCACGGCGTGCCCATCGCCGGAAACGTGCTGCAGCAGGAGCTGGCCATCCTCACCGGGGCGGTGGAGGCCATGATCGTCGACGTGCAGTGCGTCTATCAGGGCATCGGCCAGATCGCCAGCTGCTTCCACACGGACATCATCACCACCTCGCCGCGAGCCAAGATGCCCCATGCCAAGCACATCGAGTTCCACGAGGACCACGCCCTGGAGACGGCCAAGAAGATCGTCTCCGAGGCCATCGACAACTTCAAGAACCGCGGCAAGGTCCAGATCCCCTCGAACACCGAGTCGCTCATCGCCGGCTTCAATCACGAGTACATCAACTACATGCTGGGCGGGCGCTATCGCGCTTCCTACCGCCCCTTAAACGACGCGGTCATCGACGGGCGCATCCGCGGCGTGGTCGGGGTGGTGGGCTGCAATAACCCCCGGGTCAAGCACGACGACATCCACACCCGGGTGGTGCGCGAGCTCATAGCCAACGGCTGCCTGGTGCTGATGACCGGCTGCGCCGCCCAGTCGGTGGCCAAGGCCGGGCTGATGCTGCCCGAGGTGGCCCGGGAGATCTGCCCGCAGGGGCTGTGGGAGGTATGCGAGGCGGTGGGCATCCCGCCGGTCCTTCACTGCGGCTCCTGCGTGGACAACAGCCGCATCCTCATCGCCGCCACCGCCATGGTGCACGAGGGGGGCTTGGGCGATGACATAAGCGATCTGCCCGCGGCGGGCTGCGCCCCCGAGTGGATGAGCGAGAAGGCCATCGCCATCGGGCAGTACTTCGTCACCTCCGGCGTTTACACGGTGTTCGGGGTGAAGTGGCCCACGCTGGGCAGCAAGGCGGTCACCGACCTGCTCTTCGAGAAGTACAAGGACCTCTACAAGAACTGCTGGGACTACGAGCCCGACCCGGAGAAGATGGTGGGCAAGATCCTCAACGTCATCGACAACAAGCGCGAGGCGCTGGGCATCTCCGCCAAGCGGGAGAGGGTCCTCTTCGACATGGCCATGAGAAGAGAGCTGGAGGTCTGATATATGAGCAGGATAATCGCAACCGCGGCTATCAAGGGCGCCTATAAAGAGGTCGCCGAGGCGAAAAGGATGTTCAACGAGACCCTGGAGGCGGCGGGGGCCACCGCCAAGGTGGAGTTCCCCAACACCGCCTACTACCTGCCCATCATCTACGGTCTTTCCGGCATCAAGGTGGAGAAGGTGGAGGACATGGCCAAGGTACTGGAGCTGTGCGATCAGCTTCTCCCCCCCATGCCCAAGGCCCGCCACTGGGTCCCCTATCTGGGGCATACCCTGGACGCGGGCATCGCCACCCTCTTCGCCGGGGAGATCATCGAGGGATGCAAATACGTCACCAACCCCCCCGTGGACGACGTGTGGCTGGGGGCGGCTGACGACGTCATCATGCGGGAGCGCGGGGTGGAGTTCGTGGACGGCACCGCCCCCGGGTTCTGCGCCCTCACCGGCCTGGCCTCCAGCGCGGAGATGGCCGAGAAGATCGTCATCGAGCTGCTGGAGAAGAACCTTTACGTGTGGATGAGCGGCCACATCGACGGCAAGACCATCACCGAGCAGCTGCTGGAGCGGGAGCGGCAGCTGGGTTGGGACACCCGCACCGTTCCCTACGGCAAGGAGATGTCCTCCGCGGTGTACTCCCTGGGGTTCGCCGCCCGGGCGGCCATGAGCTTCGGCGGCGCCCAGCCCGGCGATTTCAGGAAAGTGCTCCGCTACAACAAGAACCGCATCTTCGCCTTCGTGCTGGCCCTGGATTACGTGGACGAGCAGAAATACGCGTACGCGGCGGGGGCCATCAACTACGGATTCCCCACCATCGCCAACACCCCCATACCTCAGATCTTGCCCACCGGCGTGTGCACCTATGAGCACGTCGTGTCCAACGTGCCCGAGGAGGAGATCGTCCAGAAATGCGTGGAGGTGCGCGGCCTGAAGATCCAGATCACCAAGGTCCCCATCCCCATGGCCTACGGCCCCGCCTTCGAGGGCGAGCGCATCGGCAAGGCGGATATGTACGTGCAGTTCGGCGGGAACATCACCCCCGCCTTCGAGTACGTGCGCATGCGGGAGATGGACGAGGTCACCGACGGCAAGATAGAGGTGATCGGTCCGGAGATCGACGACGTCGAGGAAGGCAGCGCCCTGCCCCTGGGCATCGTGGTGGAGGTGGCCGGCCGCAAGATGCAGGAGGATTTCGAGTCCATCCTGGAGCGCCAGTGCCATCACCTCATCAACGGGGCGGAGGGCATCTGGCACATGGGCCAGCGCGACATCGTCTGGACCCGCATCAGCAAAAAGGCCAAGGAGAAGGGCTTCAAGATCCGCCACTACGGCGAGATCCTCCACGCCAAGCTGCTCTCCGATTTCCCCGCCATCGTGGACAAGGTGCAGGTGACCATCTACACCGACCTGGCCGAGGTGGAAAAGTGGCAGGAGATCGCCCGACAGGCCTACCGCTATCGCGACGAGAAGACCGCGGGCATGACCGACGAGTCGGTGGACACCTTCTATTCCTGCACCCTCTGCCAGTCCTTCGCCCCCACCCACGTCTGCGTGATCACTCCCGAGCGGCTGGGTCTGTGCGGCGCCTACAACTGGCTGGACGGCAAGGCCGCCTACGAGATAGACCCCACCGGGCCCAACCAGCCCATCAAGAAGGGCGAGCCCATCGATGAGGTCAAGGGGCAGTGGAAGAACGTCAACGAGTTCGTGAAAGAGAAATCAGGGGGAGTCTCCGAGGCCTTCAACGCTTATACGATGATGGAGGACCCCATGACCTCCTGCGGATGCTTCGAATGCATAGTGGCCTTCCTGCCGCTCTGCAACGGGGTGATGATCGTCAACCGCGAGTACACCGGCATGACCCCCTGCGGCATGACCTTCTCCACCTTGGCCGGATCGGTGGGCGGCGGGGCCCAGACCCCCGGCTTCATCGGCATCGGCAAGGTCTACATCACCTCCAAGAAGTTCATCAGCGCCGACGGCGGCTTCCAGCGCATAGTGTGGATGCCCAAGGCGCTGAAGGAGATGCTGCACGAACAGCTGGTGAAGCGCTGCGAGGAGATCGGCGACCCCGACTTCATCAACAAGATCGCCGACGAGGACGTGGGGGTGGACGAGGAGACCCTGCTCCCCTGGCTGGAGGAGAAGGGCCATCCCGCCCTGACCATGGATCCCATGCTGGCCTGATCGCGTGAGGGGGAGCATCATCCCTCCCCCGGGCGTGGAGAGGAAGGACATACGCAGGTAGCGAGGTCTTGAGAGGAAGGAGAAGGATATGGGACTTTCGGGCCTGGATATCTTCAAGAAGCTGCCAAAGACCAACTGTAAGGAATGCAACTTCCCCACCTGCCTCGCCTTCGCCATGAAGCTGGCGCAGGGCCAGGCCAACCTGGACGACTGCCCCTATGTCTCCGACGAGGTGAGGGCGGAGCTCTCCGAGGCCAGCGCGCCGCCCATCCGCGGGGTCACCGTGGGAACGGGCGATCAGGCCTTCAAGGTGGGGGAGGAGCTGGTGCTCTTCCGCCACGAGAAGACCTTCTTTAACCCCACCGTTTTCGGGGTGCTCATTTCCGACGACATGCCCCAAGACCAGGTGGAGAAACTGGTCAAGCAGGCGGAAGAATGCGAGCACGAGAGGGTGGGCGTCATCCTCAAGGTGGGGGTCTTGGCCCTGAAATGCGCTTCCGGCGACGCTTCCAAGTTCGCCTCGCTGGTGGAGAAGGTCAAAGGGCTCTCCGCCAAGCCCCTCATCCTCATGAGCGAGGACCCCGCGGTGCTCAAGGCGGGAGCGGAGGCGGCGGGGGACGTGAACCCGCTGCTGTACGCGGCCACCGAGGCCAATATCGAGGCCGTGGGCGAGCTGGCCAAGGAGAAGGGCCTGCCGCTGGCGGTCAAGGACGCTGATCTGGGCAAGCTGGCCGAGCTCTCCGAGAAGCTCACCGGCATGGGGCTCAAGGACATGGTGCTGGACCCGGCGCCGCGCAGCCCCAAGGACAGCTTCACCGACCTGGTGGCCATAAGAAGGGCGGCGCTCAAGGACAAGTTCAAGCCCTTCGGCTTCCCCGTCATAACCTTCCCCTGCGAGGAGACCGACGACGAGCTCTACGAGACGGTTCTGGCGGCCCTGTACACCTGCAAGTACGGCGGCATCGTCATCCTCTCCCACGCCGAGCAGTGGAGGATGTACCCCCTGCTGGTGCTGGCCTTGAACATATACACCGACCCCCAGCGCCCCATGGCCGTGGACTCCAAGTTCTACGAGATCGGTGCTCCCGACGAGAACAGCCCGGTCCTGGTCACCAGCAACTTCTCCCTGACCTACTTCATCGTCTCCGGGGAGATCGAGGGGAGCAAGGTGCCGGCCTGGCTGGGAGTTGTGGACACCGACGGACAGTCCGTGCTCACCGCCTGGGCCGCGGGAAAGTTCGTCCCCGAGGCCATCGCCAAGTTCATCAACACCTCGGGAATAGCCGACAAGGTCAAACACCGCAAGCTGATCATACCCGGCTACGTGGCCCAGATCTCCGGCGAACTGGACGAGGAACTGCCGGACTGGGAGATCGTCATCGGCACCCGCGAGGCGGCGGACCTGCCTGCTTTTCTCAGGCAGTTCTCGACCTCGTGATGGCCGCGGGGCGCAAGAAAGACCCTGTTGGCGCAGGGAGGTCGGCGCCGTGGTAATGGGAGTCGGCGCATGCGGCAAATATCGGAGCGATAAGAGGAGGAACGACAGATGATCATCACCAAGTCCAAGCCCTTCGAGGAGGTGCTCAAGGAGCTGGAAGGCCAGGATAAGGTCTTCATCATAGGCTGCGGCTCCTGTGCCACCACCTGCGAAACGGGGGGCGAGCCCCAGGTGGCGGAGATGAAGGCCCGGCTGGAGGCGGAGGGCAAGACCGTCACCGGGACCGTGGTCTACGAGGAGGTCTGCCACGAGCTCAACACCAAGCGCAAGTTCCGCGAGAACAAGGAGGCGGTGGAGGCGGCCGAAGGCTTTCTGGTAATGTGCTGCGGGGCCGGCTGTCAGTCGGTGCGAGAGGCCACGGAGAAGGCGGTGCACCCCGCCTGCGACACCGTCTTCCTGGGCAACATCCTGCGCCTGGGCAACTTCCAGGAGAAGTGCTCTCTCTGCGGGGAGTGCGTGCTGGAGGAGTTCGGGGCCATCTGCCCGGTGACCCGCTGCCATAAGGGCATCCTCAACGGGCCCTGCGGGGGCACCGACAACGGCAAGTGCGAGACCGACCGGGAGAAGGACTGCGCCTGGACCCTCATCTACCAGCAGCTGGAGAAGGAAGGCAAGCTGGACCGCTTCCGCAAGATCTACGGGCCCAAGAACTGGCAGGCCAACATGAAGCCGGGACGGGTCATCTTCGAGAAGAAGGGGGGCGAGGAATAAATGACGCTGCTCATCGAAAAACACGCCAAGCCTTCCATCCAGGAGGTCCTGGAGTCGGGGACCTTTCTGGTCACCGGGGAGATAGGCCCGCCCAAGGGCACCGACATCGACGAGATGATCCACCATATCGACCTGCTCAAGGACAAGGTGCACGCCATGAACATCACCGACAACCAGTCCTCGGTGATGCGCTATCCCTCCCTGGCCACCGCCCTGATAATCAAGGAGAGGGGAGGCGAGCCCAATCTCCAGGTGACCTGCCGGGACCGCAACCGGCTGGCCATAGAGGCCGACCTGCTCTTCGCCTACACCCGGGGCATACGCAGCGTCCTCTGCCTCACCGGCGATTCCATCCCGGTGGGCGATCACAAGGACGCCAAAGCGGTCTTCGACCTGGAGAGCGTGCAGCTGCTGCAGCTGATAAGGTCCATGGAGGAGGGCAAGGACTTGGGGGGGAACGACCTCAACGGGCCGGTGAAGTTCTACAAAGGAGCCATCGTCACCCCCGAGGCCAATCCCATCGAGCCCCAGATGATCAAGTTCGAGAAGAAGATCGAGGCGGGGGCGCAGTTCTTCCAGACCCAGGCCGTCTACGACATGGACAACTTCAAGCGCTTCATGGAGAAGGCCCGCAAGATAGACGACAAGGTGAAGATCTGCGCCGGCCTGGTGCTGCTGACCGGCCCGGGGCAGATAAAGTACATGAACAACAACGTCCCCGGCGTCTTCGTCCCCGAGGACCTGGCCAAGGAGATGGAGGAGGCGCCCAAGGAAGAGCGGCTGGCCACGGGTATCCGCATCATGGCTCGCCAGATCCGCATGTGCATCGACGAGAAGCTCTGCGACGGCGTGCACATCATGGCCATCGGCAAGGAGGATGTGGTCCCGCGCATCCTGGAAGAGGCCGGCGTGGACATCAACGAACTGTGACGGTTTGAACGGGGGGCCGCCGGCCCCCCGCCGTCATTCATCGAGGGAGAATATCGGCACCGATCACAGAGCAAAGGCATGCGCACCTTCAGCGGGCAGTGGACGGCTACCGCCATCGGCAGCCTCCCGCATACCGACGCGGCTGAGGCCTGCCGTTTGACTCTTTCATGCCTGAAAGAGGCCCCGACCTGGCCGCAGCTGCCCCGGCGTTCCTTCCTGGAGAACATGTACGTCCAATACGGCGAAGGCCTGCCGGGCCTGGTGGTGGACGAGGAAGGGCGCCGCGTATATTGCGAGGACCCCGACGACCACTGGGACGATGTTGAGGAATTCCTGCGGGATTGCGAGGAGGGGAGGTCGGAGCGCTTCGCCATATCGCCCCATCGCGCCGCGGGCCTGCATTCTTTCGTCGAGGCCTTAAAGGGAGGGGAGGGGGCTTACCCGCTTGTCAAAGGGCAGGTCACCGGGCCCTTCAGCTTCGGGCTCACCGTCACCGGGGCGGACGGGCGGCCCATCATCTACGATGAGACCTACGCCGACCTGCTGGTGCGGCTGTTGGGCGCCAAGGCCCGTTGGATGAGGGACCTGCTTGCTTCCACCGGCAGGGCGCGCCGGGTGCTGATCTTCTTCGACGAACCGTACCTCTCTATGGTGGGGTCGGCTTTGGTGAGCGTGCGGCCTGAGTATGTGGTGGAGGCGCTTGACCGCTGCATAGCCGATGCGGGATGCCTGACCGGCGTCCACTGCTGCGGCAACACCGACTGGTCGCTGCTGATGCGGACGAGGGTGGACGTCCTCAATTTCGACGCCTATGAATATCTCGAGAACTTGGCCCTGTATCCACGGGAGATGACCTCGTTCTTGGAGAGAGGGGGGATGCTGGCCTGGGGAGTGGTGCCCAACGACGGCCGGGTTGAGGCGGAAACCCCCTCCGGCCTGAGGGAACGGCTGGAGGAAGGGCTGGCCCTCCTGGAAAAGCGCGGCGTTCCCTCGTCCCTGCTGGAAAGGGGCATGTTCGTCACCCCCAGCTGCGGCTTGGAAGGGACGGATGAGGGGACGGCGGAGTCCGTCTATAGGATGCTCAAAGCATTGGTGGAGGAGTTGAACCGGGGATGACGGCGGCTGGAGAGGCGGCGGCGAAGAAGGAGCGGGGGAAGGCCTCGGGCGGAGTGGATGAGCGCCTGCCCCGCTGGTTCCTGCAGCCGGTGCGGGCGGGCCGGGACATGAGGCGGGTGGAGGACGCCCTTTCCCGCCACCGCCTCAACACCGTGTGCAGAAGCGCCCGCTGTCCCAACCGCATGGAATGTTTCTCCCGCGGGACCGCCACCTTCATGGTGCTGGGAGACGTCTGCACCCGCAGATGCCGCTTCTGCGGAGTGGACAAGGGGACCCCGGGGCCGGTCGATCCGCGGGAGCCGGAGCGGCTGGCGGAGGCGGCGGCTTCCCTGGGCCTGCGGTACGTGGTGGTGACCTCGGTGACCCGCGACGACCTGCCGGACGGTGGTGCGGGCCACTTCCGCCGTACGGTGGAGGAGCTGAGAAAGCGGCTCCCCGAGGCGGGCATAGAGCTGCTGGTCCCGGACTTCGCAGGGAGGCGCGAGTCGCTGGAGGCGGTCTTGGGAAGCCGTCCCCTGGTGCTCAACCACAATGTGGAGACGGTGGAGCGGCTCTACGAGAGAGTCCGTCCGGGGGCCTCGTACGCCAGGTCGCTCGAACTGCTGAAAAGGTCCGCTGAAGAGCCTGAAGGGCCCATGGTCAAGAGCGGGTTGATGGTGGGACTGGGCGAGAGCAGGCGGGAACTGCGCAGGACCTTCGCCCAACTGGCGGGGGTCGGATGTGATATCCTGACGCTGGGACAGTACCTGCGCCCGCGCGCGGGATGCCTCGATGTCCAGAGATTCTATCCCCCGGAGGAGTTCGAGGAACTCAAGGCGGAGGCGGAGGAAGCGGGGATAAACAGGGTCTTCGCCTCACCCCTGGTGCGGAGTTCCTACCGGGCGGAGGAGGGAGCGGTACGGTAAGCAAGGCCAAGAAGGCCGCAAGGAAAAAGGAGGAAGGAATGATCATCATCGGGGAAAAGGTCAACGTGATGATGAAAGTCATCGGCAACGCCATCAAGGAACGCGACAAGAAGCCCATCCAGGAGATGGCCCTGCTGCAGGCGGAAGGGGGGGCCAACTGGCTGGACATCAACCTGGGGCCGGCCACCAAGGAGGGCCCGGAGAAGATGCGTTTCGTGGTGGAAGCCGTTCAGGAAGTGACCGACCTGCCGCTGGCCCTGGACACCATGAACATCGAGGCCATGAAGGCCGGCCTGGAGGCGGTGAAGGGCGAGGTGATGATCAACTCCATCAACTCCATGCCCGAGCGCATCGAGGCGCTGATGCCCCTGGCCAAGCAGTACGACGCCTGGGTGGTGCTCCTCACCCTCAACGCCGAGGGCAACGTGCCCCGCGACGCCAACGAGCGCCTGGAGGTGGCCTACAACCTGGTCACCGCGGCCCAGGAATACGAGATACCCCTCTCCAAGTGCCTGATAGACCCCATTGTCCTTCCCATCAGCGTGGCCCAGGACCAAGTGCACGCCCTCATCGACACCATGGACATGCTGCAGGGCCTCAACGCCGAGTTCCCCGAGCCTCCCGGTTCGGTGGTGGGGCTCTCCAACGTCTCCAACGGGGTTACCGACAAGGAAGTGGCGGAGATAATCAACCGCACCCTGCTGGGCGTGCTCATGGCCAAAGGTCTCACCGCGGCCATCGTCGACCCCAACGACGAGAAGCTCATGGGCGTCGCCAACCGCAACGAGGAGTACGCCGTCATCGAGAAGGTGGTCAACGGGGAGAGCGTGGACGAGAGCGACCCCCTGGCGCAGCAGGTTATCAAGACGGTACGGGTCCTCACCGAGGAGACCCTTTACTGCGACGCCTATCTCCAGCTGTAGGCGGCGGGTGCAGGCTCGGGAATGCAGGGAGGAGCGCAGATGGCGGAAAAGTGCGCGTGCGGGCAGCGTTTCGCCCCGGTGGACGACTTGGGACCTCTGGAGGAGATACTCCGGAGATACCGGGACGAGAAGGGTGCGATCATCCCCATGCTGCAGGACGCCCAGGAGGCCTACGGCTATCTGGACGAGGGCATCATGCGGGAGATGGCCCGCAGGTCCGGTTACCAGCTGAGCCAGCTTTACGGGGTGGCCACCTTCTACACCCAGTTTCGGCTGCAGCCCATAGGGGAGTACCTGATCAAGGTATGCCACGGGACCGCCTGTCACGTGGCCGGGGCGCCGCTCATCACCGATGAGGTCAGCAACCAGTTGGGCATCAAGGAAGGGCAGACCACTCCCGACGGCAAGTTCACCCTGGAATCGGTGATGTGCGTGGGCGCCTGCTCGCTCTCTCCCATCATGATCGTGGGCGAGGACACTTACGGCAAACTCAAGCCGACCTCGATTCGAAAGATACTTAAGGGTTACTACGGGGAAGCGGCTGGATCGGAGGTCGAGGATGAGTAAAGGGGCGGTTAAAGAGAAGAGATACAAGCTGGTCCTCGGCTACGGGACTTGCGGGATAGCGGCGGGTGCCGCCGCGGTAAAGGAAGCGCTGGAGGAAGCGGCGGGCTCTTATGACGCGGAACTGGATATCGCCGGGTGTATGGGGTTCTGCTTCCGCGAGCCCCTCGTCGAGGTCATCGACCGACAGACCGGTTGTTCGGTCACCTACGGGGACCTGGACGCCAAGAAGGTGGCCCAGCTCCTCGAGGAGCACGTGGGCCGGGGCCGCATCATCGAGGACTGGGTGGTGCGCAAGAGCGACGACGCCGCCTGTGGGGAAGGAGACTTCATCTCCAACCAGCACCGCGTAGTCCTGCGTCACTGCGGGCTGCTCAACCCGGAGAGCATCGAGGAGTACCTGGAGCAAGGCGGATACGAGGCGGCACGCAAGGCCCTGACCGCCATGACCCCCGAGGAGGTCATCGAGGAGGTCGCCAAGTCGGGGATACGCGGGCGCGGCGGGGCGGGCTTTCCCACCGGCACCAAATGGGGCTTCGCCCGCCGCGCAGCGGGGGAGATCAAATACCTCATATGCAACGCCGATGAGGGGGACCCCGGCGCCTTCATGGACCGCAGCGTGCTGGAAGGCGATCCCCATGCGGTGATCGAGGGGATGATCATAGCCGGATACGCCATAGGCGCCAAACAGGGTTACATCTACTGCCGGGCCGAGTACCCCCTGGCCCTGAAGCGCCTGGAGATCGCCATAGCCGCCTGCCGCGAGCGCGGCTTTCTGGGAGAGGGCATCTTCGGGACCGACTGGGGGTTCGACATCAAGATAAAGAAAGGGGCCGGGGCCTTCGTCTGCGGCGAGGAGACCGCCCTCATCGCCTCCATAGAGGGAAAGCGCGGCATGCCCCGCCCCCGTCCTCCCTTCCCCGCCAACCAGGGGCTGTGGGGCAAACCCACCAACATAAACAACGTGGAGACGCTGGCCGCCATACCCTGGATAATCGAGCACGGGAGCGAGGCCTACGCGGCGCTGGGCACGGAGAAGAGCAAGGGCACCAAGGTCTTCTGCCTGGCCGGCAAGGTGAGGCGGAGCGGGCTGGCAGAGGTGCCCATGGGTTACACCCTGCGCCAGGTCATCTTCGACGTGGGGGGCGGGGTCCGCGAGGGTAAGCAGTTCAAGGCGGTGCAGATGGGAGGGCCGTCCGGGGGATGCCTGCCGGCGGAGCTTTTGGATACCCCGGTTGACTACGAGGCCATCACCGCCACCGGGGCCATCATGGGCTCGGGGGGAATGATAGTGGCCGACGACTCCACCTGCATGGTGGACCTGGCTCGCTATTTCCTCTCCTTTACCCAGGAGGAGAGCTGCGGAAAATGCGTGCCCTGCCGCATCGGGACCAAACGCATGTTGGAGATCCTCACCAGGATCTGCGAGGGGCGGGGTGAGCCCGAGGACATCGAGCGCCTGCAGACCCTGGCCGGCGACATCAAGGCGGCGAGTCTCTGCGCCCTGGGAGGGACCGCGCCCAACCCGGTGCTCACCACCTTGAGGTATTTCCGCAACGAGTACGAGGACCACATCCTGAATCACCGCTGCACCGCCGGCGTTTGCCCGGCCCTCATCACCCTCTCCATCGACGCGGAGACCTGCAGCGGCTGTGGGGCCTGCGTCAAGGTATGCCCGGTGGAGGCCATCAGCGGGGAAAAGAAGCGGCCGCACGTGATCGACGCGGAGAAGTGCATCCGCTGCAAACTGTGCATGAGCCGCTGCCCCACCGCGTCCATATACGCTTCCTGAGGCCGTCTTTGATCCGGGTAGAGGGCAGAGGCGCGGGGGCGGGGAAGGGAGACGACGCCTCTCCCTATCGAACTTGCGCACCATGAACGGGGGAAAGATAATATAATGTGAACCGGGAACGGAGAGAATGCATGACCGGGGATACGGAACAGACAGGGGAGATGTGACATGAACCTGGCCCATATCTTGGAGGACACCGCGAGAAGAAACCCCGCCGCCCCCGCTCTCATCTTCGGGCACGAGACCATAACCTACGGGGATCTCATCAAGCGGGTGAAGCGACTGGCTGGAGCTCTGGCCGGATTGGGGTTGGGAGAGGGCAGCAGGGTGGCCCTCCTCATGCGCAATGTGCCCGAGTTCATCGTCTCCTACTACGCGGTTCTATCTATGGGCGGGACGGTGGTTCCCCTGTGCTACATGTGCCTGGCGGAAGAAGTGGAGAAGATCGTCTGCGACTGCGCCACCGATACCCTCATCACCAACTTCGAGTTCGACGACGTGGTCAAGCAGCTGCGGGCATCCTCCTGCGCCCAGCTCACCCGGATCATAGTGAGCGATTGTCCGGAGCTGGAGGATGTCATAAACTACCAGAAGCTCATGGAGGAAGCCCCCGACGATTTCAGCGTGGTGGAGCGGAAAGGCGGCGATGTCGCGGTGCTCCTCTACGCGCCCACCGGGGCCAAGGTGGTCAGGGGATGCATGCTCACTCACGACAACCTCAGGTCCAACATCGAGATGGTGGTGGAGGCCGCCGGCTTTGTCCCGGAGGACGTGTTCATGGGGGTGCTGCCCTTCTTCGCCGCCTACGGGCAGACGGTGGTGATGAACGCATCCCTCTGCGCGGGAAGCCGGCTGGTGTTGCAGGAATCCTTCATACCCGGCGAGGTGCTCAAGGCCATACAGCAGGAGAAGGTGACGGTGTTCTGCGGCGTCCCCACCATGTATGTCTACATAATCAACCACCCCCTCATCTATCAGTACGACCTCTCCTCGGTCAGGCTGTGGATATGCGGTGGGGCGCCCCTCAACCGGGAGATATTCGAACGCTGGAACAACGAACTGGGCTTCAAGATACTGGAGGGCTACGGCCTCACCGAAGCCAGCCCGGCGGTGACCATGCAGCCCAAAGAAGGCGTCCTCAAGCCCGGTTCGGTGGGAAAGCCCCTTTCCGGGATCGAGGTCAGGATCGTCAGCGAGGAAGGGCACGAGCTGGAGAGCGGAGAGGTCGGGGAAGTGATCATCCGCGGCCCCAACCTGATGAAGGGCTACTTCGAGAAACCGGAGGAGACCGCCGCGGCGCTGCGTGACGGTTGGCTTTACACCGGGGACATGGGGTATCTGGACGAGGACGGTTATCTCTACATCGTCGGTCGCAAGAAGGACCTGATAATCCGGGGCGGCTTCAACATATATCCCCGGGAGATAGAGGAGGTCCTGGTGAGCCATCCCCTCATCACCGAGGCGGCGGTGGTGGGCGTGCCCAACAAGTACCTGGGGGAAGAGGTGCAGGCCTACGTGAAGCTGAAGCCGGGTTCCCAGCTGACCGAGGAGCAGATCCTGGAGTTCTGCGAGGAGAAGCTCCCCTACTACAAGACCCCCAAGTTCATCAAGTTCGTCCGCTCCTTTAAAAAGGACCCCTCCGGGCAGATCGTCAAGGATCTCATCGAGGAATGACCCATCGGGGTCAGCCGCCCCACATCCTCATCTGAGCGAATCGGCGCTAGGCCCGGGACCGCGCGCATCTTGAGCCGCCATGGGCTATCTCTTCGTCGAGGAGGCGCCGGTTCTCCTTTTGGCGGATGAGTCCTTGAGCGATCCTTCGGAAACGGTCCTGGGAGATCGGCCGCGGGAAAAAGACGGCATAACCTTTTATTTCTTCACAGCATGCCCTGGAGGTGTTAGAATATGCGCATTATTGCTGCTTGAGTAGCTGCTTCCGACCTTTGAGGTTCGCTTGGCGTTATTTGGCTTTTGAGGATGAGTCGGATCATAGGAGAAGGTATGCAGCAGGGGACGCGGTCAAGTACCGGCAAAACGCTGGGGTTCATCCTCCTTTTCATCTTCTGGCTCATCCTCAGCGCGTCCTTGATGGCAGCGGACCTGGTGCTGGGGGCCATCTCCTCCGCGGTGGCGGCCTGTTTCGCCGTGCTGGCACTGGGACGCGCCCTGGACAACGGCTTCACGCTGCCGGTTCTGCTGCGCCTCCCCTTTTTCGGTGCGGCGCTGGTCTGGGAGATAATCAAGGCCAATATCGACGTGGCCATGATCATCCTGAACCCCCACCTCCCGATCGACCCGAGGGTAACGTCTTACCGCACATTTCTGAGAGGCGATCTGCAGAAGACCTTCTTCGCCGACTCCATCACCCTGACCCCGGGGACGGTGACCCTGGAGGTGGATGGGGATATCCTCCGTGTGCACTGCCTTGCCGCCCACCACGAGGAAGGCCTGCACGAGGGAAGACTGGAACGCATGGTCGCCTGGCTCTTCGGAGTCTGTAATCAAGAGGGGATCACCTCGAGATGAGGCTTCGGATGGATGAGCGGGATGCCCGCACCTGGGCTGCCGCCACAGCGGATAAGGGGAGCTGGATAAGGATATGAGGGATTATCTATTGGGAGTGGCTCTGGTCATAGCCATAAACGCCTTTATCTGCATATATAGGGCGGTGATCGGCCCCACCGTGCAGGACCGCCTGCTGGCGGTGAACGTCATCGGGACCAAGGCGCTCATCGTGGTGGTGCTGGTCACCTTCATCTTCCACGAGAGCTTCTTCCTCGATGTGGCCATGGTATACGCCTTGTTGAACATGGTGGTTACCGTGGTGCTCTCGCGCTATCTGGAGACCGAGGGATGGAAAGGGAGGGAGGCGAGGTGAGCGCGAGGGAGATCGTCGCCGGGGCTTTCTGCGCTGTGGGGGCGCTGTTCTTCGTCATCGGGACCACCGGCCTGCTGCGCATGCCCGATTTCTTCAGCCGCCTGCACCCATCCACCAAGTGCGACACATTGGGTGGATGCTCGGTGCTGGTGGGGATGATGGTGTATTCCGGATGGACCTGGGAGATACCGCGGCTGCTGGTAATCGCGGGATTCCTGCTGATCTACAGCGCCACCTGCGGCCACGCCATGGGTCGCTCCGCCTTCCTGCGGGGCATGGCGGTGTGGAGGAGGGCTCCGTCTTCCGGGGACGGGGAAGGGGTGGAGCGGGCATGAGCGACGCCCTCAGCCTTGTTTTGCTGGCCCTGCTGGTGGTCACCGCTTTGGCCGCCACGTTCTCCAGAGACCTGCTGGCGGCGGTGATCGTCTTCAGCGGATACAGCTTGGTCATGGCCCTGCTCTGGCAGCGCCTGCAGGCCCCCGATCTGGCGCTGACCGAGGCGGCGGTGGGAGCGGGGGTGACAACCGTGCTCTTCGTGACGGCCATATTCAAGACCCAGCGCATGGAGGAGGAGGGCGGGGATCGCCACCGCAGGGGAGGAGCAAACGAAAAGGAGAGCGTCGAGAAATGAAGAAGGTCGTCTCCCTTTGCTTCATCGGGGCTCTCGGCGTGCTGCTGCTGATGCTGGTCTCCTCTATGCCCCGCATGGGCGACCCGGGGTCGCCCACCAATAGGCGGGTGGTGGACCGGTACCTGGAGAAAGCCGAGGAGGAGACGGGAACGGAGAACGTGATAACCGGGGTCATACTCAACTACCGCGGTTATGACACCATGGGGGAAGTCACCGTCATCTTCACCGGATTGGCGGCGGTGCTGGCGGTCCTGGGGAGGGAGAAGAGGGGCAGGGTGTATGCCTACCCCGACCGCTCCCCCGTCCGCTCCAGCATCATAGTGCGCAGCGCGGCCGGGTTCCTGCTTCCCTTCATCGCCCTTTTCTCCCTTTACACCGTTCTGCACGGGGAGATATCGCCGGGAGGCGGTTTCCAGGGAGGCGCGGTGATGGCGGCGGGCATGTTCCTCTTCGCCGCGGCTTTCGGGTTGTGGAAGGCGGGGAGGACGGTGCCGCCCCGCCTGCGCTTCGCGGTGGAGGGCGCGGCCCCCATCACCTTCTTCCTGGTGGGGGTGGCCGGGCTGTTGGGCGGAGGCGAGTTCCTCGCCTACATGCTCCCCAGGGTCTCGGCGGGTTTGCAGCCGGCCCTGCGCACCTGGTTGACCCTGCTGGTGGAAGGAGGGATCGGGGCGGGCGGAGCCATGATCTTCATCTCCGTGCTCATGGCCCTGGCGCGCGAGGAGGTCGGCGGTGGGCAGGCTGCTTGACAACTACCACTACGCTGTGGCGGCGGTGCTCTTCTGCACGGGCTTCTATTCGGTGATCATGCGCCCCAACATAATCAAGAAGATAATCGGGCTCAACATCATGGAGACCTCCGTTTTCCTCCTCCTGGTTTCCCTGGGCTGGAAGGAAGGGGGCATCGCCCCCATACATGCCGGCGGAGCGGAGGCGGCGTCCATGGTCAACCCCCTGCCTCAGGCCCTCATCCTCACGGGTATCGTGGTGGCCGTGAGCACCACCGCGGTGGCCTTGTCCCTGGTGATCCTGCTCTACCGCCAGTACGGAACCCTCGACGTGGACCGCCTGATGAGGGAAGAGGAGCTGGAGGTGCCCGCCGCGGGGCCGGAAGGCGGGGAGGGGTGATGGGAGCTTACCGCCACTTCCCTATCTTGATAATCACGGTGCCCCTGGTCACTGCCGTGCTTATGCCCGCCCTCTCCCACCGCAGGGAGAGGTTGTGCATGCCCCTGGCCGCCGCTGCCCTGAGCGCGTCAACGGTGCTCACCTTTCTGCTCTACAGGGTGATCAGGCCGGCGGCGGACTGCTTCCTCTCGTATCGGCTGGGGGGATGGGAGCCTCCCTGGGGCATCGAGATAAAAGTGGATTTCGCCGGGCTCTTCATGCTCTCGGTAATATGCTCCGTCAGCCTGCTCTGCCTGGTGTATTCCCGAAAATATATATCCAAAGAGGTCGAACCGGGAAAGGCCTTCGCCTACTACTCTCTTTTTCTGCTCCTGTCCGCGGCCATGCTCGGCTTCACCGCCACCGGCGACGTTTTCAACATGTTCGTCTTCATGGAGATCCTTGCGCTTTCCTCATACGCGCTGGTGGCGGTCACCGGGCGGCGCGACGCGGTGAGGGCCGCATTCAAATACCTGCTCATGGGGGCACCCTCCAGCATAATGGTGCTGTTGGCCATCGCCTTGCTGTATTCTTCGACGGGTTCCCTGAACATGGCCCATCTAAAGGAGCTCTTGGCCGAGGGGGCCTATTCCCGAGTGGTCTTCGCCTCCCTGGTCTTCATGATCATGGGATTCGGGGTCAAAGCGGCTCTCTTTCCCCTGCACGGCTGGCTTCCCGATGCCCATTCCATAGCGCCATCCCCCATAAGCGCCATGCTCTCGGGGCTGGTGGTCGAGGTGGCCGTCTTCGCCCTGCTGCGGCTCTTCTTCACGGTTTACGGGGCCGCTTCGGGGGCGGTCTCCGGCACTTCGGAAGCCCTGGGGGTCACGGCTGCCGCGGGAGTACTTTTCGGCGGGGTGATGGCCGTACTGCAGAAAGACTTCAAGATGATGATCGCCTATTCCACCGTGAGCCACATCGGCTACATCGCATTGGGCATATCAATCATGAACGAACAGGCGCTTACCGGAGCCCTGTATCATCTTCTGGACCATGGGCTGGCCAAGGGCTGCTTCTTCCTCTGCGCCGGTGCCTTCATCTACGAGAGGGACTACCGGCGGATCGAGCAGCTTAAAGGAGCGTCGAGGCGCATGCCCCTGACCTGCGCGGCCTTTGCCGTGGCCGCTCTCTCGGTCATCGGCATACCCCCCACCTCAGGGTTCATCAGCAAATGGTATCTCATTTGGGGGAGCGTGGCCGGAGGAAAGTACCTCTACGCGGCGGTATATCTCATCGGAAGCATCCTGGCCGCGACCTACTGCCTGAGGGTGATCTACTACATGTTTTTCTTGCCCCCGCAGCCGGGAACCTGGGAGGGCGGCGGTGAGGCCCCCGTTCTCATGCTCGTTCCCGCCTGGGTTCTTTCTCTGGGGACCCTGCTCATGGGGGCGCTCTCCTTCGTGATAATCGGCCGGGTACAAGAGGCGGCGGGGCTTCTGCTGAGATGATGACGGAGCTTGTTGGAGCGCGATGAAGGGAAGATCCGCGGCGGGATAGGATCGAAGACAGGAGGGAGATGAATGGAGAAGAACTCGGTGATGCCGCTGGTGGCCATGCTCTTACCCTGGTTATCCCTGGCGGTGATAATCGCCATCCCCAAACAGCGGCGCGCCCTCCGGTTATGGCTATGCGTCCTGGGCAGCGCAGCCGCCTTCGCGGCGGTGTTGAGCATGGCCGGTGACGCGCTCGACGGCAGGGTGCTGACCATGAACATCGCCTCGGTGGTGGAGGGAATAGAGATCACTCTGCGCATGGACACCCTGGGATATTACTTCGCCCTGGTCATCTCGTTCATCTGGCTGTTGGCTACCGTCTATTCCGTTCGCTACATAGACCACAAGGAGAACCGCTTCTTCGCCTTCTTCGCCCTCTGCGAATCCTTCCTGATGGGCTGCGCATTCTCCGCCAACATGTTCACCTACTTCATCTTCTACGAGATGATGACCTTCGGCTCCTACCCGCTGATAGTGCACGAGGAGACGGCCATAGCCCGCCGCGCCGCCTATAAGTACCTGGTGTACGCGATATGCGCGGGAACCGTGCTCTTCTTCGCCATAGTCGCTCATTATTTCTGGGGCGGGGGTGATCTGAGCTTCGGCCATTGGGAGGGGGTCATGAGCTTGGAGACCGCCTCCCGAGCTGCCCTCATGACCGTTTTCTTCACCTATTTGGCTGGTTTCGGGGTAAAGGCGGCCATAATGCCTCTGCACGGCTGGGTGCCCGATGCTCACCCGGCCGCTCCCTCGCCAGCCAGCGCGGTTCTCTCGGGCGTCATCCTCAAGGCCGGGGCCTTCGGCATCATGAGGGTGGTGTTCAATGTCTTCGGCGTCGATCTCCTCAGGGAACTCAAGGCGTACATACCCTTCGCGGTGCTGGCCTCCGTCACCATCGTCATGGCCTCGGTCTTCGCCCTCACCCAGGACAACCTCAAGCGCCGGCTGGCCTATTCCTCCATCGGGCAGGTCTCGTATATACTGCTCGGCCTGGCCCTCCTGGCCCATGACGGTGAGTTGGGGGGGATCATGCACCTGGCTCACCATGCCCTGATGAAGGGGTGCCTGTTCCTCTGTGCCGGCATCATCCTGGTGAAGACGGGCAAGAAGAACATAAGCGAGATGAAGGGGATAGGATATCAGCTGCCCCTGACCATGATCTGCTTCACGATATGCGCGCTGGCCATGATGGGGACCCCTCCCAGCGTCGGATTCATCAGCAAATGGCTTCTGGGGAGCGGGGCCCTGCAGTCGGGCAATCCCGTATATCTCATCGTGCTTCTGGTGAGCGCCCTTCTGAACGCCGCGTATTTCCTTCCCATCGTCTACACCGCCTTTTTTCAATGGGAGGGCGAGGAAGAGGAGCATCCCAAGCTGCAGTGGGGTAGGGAGACCGACCTGGAGATGCTGGTCCCGGTGGTGGTCCTGGCCGTGCTGGTGTTGGTCGTGGGCATCTGGGTGAAGGTGCCCGGCTTCCCCCACAGTTTCGCCGATGTGGTGGTGAAGCTGATCTTCCCGCATTGAGGAGGCCTTCGGGTGAGGAGGAGTAATGCCTTTATCGGTGCGCCTCTCCGGACGCATGCCGTGGGGTCGTCCTTTTGAGGCCGAAGAGAGGATGAGGATGCGGAAGTGAGCGGACACGCCGCCTCCGCCGCAGCGGCTGCCTCCTCGACCCTGCCCCCGCTGGCCCTCCTGCTGCCCTCTCTGGGAGCGGCCGCGGCGGCATGGGCGGGGGAGAGGAGGCCGCGGGTCAGGGGATGGGCGGCGGTGCTGTCCACCGGCGCCGCCTTCGGGGTCGTGCTGGCCTTGTTGGTGAGGGTGCTGGATGGGGGCGCGGTGTCCTTCCATCTCGGGCTACTGGACCTGGGCGGATCCTTTCTGCTGGATCTGGGGGTGGACGCGGTGGGAGCGTTCTTCGGGCTGTTCGCCTCCATACTCTGGTTCGCGGCCTCATTTCACTGCCTCCGCTATCTGGAGCACGAGGAGCGGCGCACTCGCTTCTACCTCTTCATGCTGCTCACCGAGACGGCCACCCTCGGGGTCTTCTTCGTGCAGGATTTCTTCAGCCTCTTCGTTTTCTTCGAGGCCATGGGCCTTCTCGCCTACATGCTGGTGATCCACAACGAGTCGGAGAAGGCGCGGGCGGCGGCGAGGAAATATCTGGCCATGACGGTGGTGGGCGGGTTGAGCTTGCTGGGGGGCATATGGCTCTTCCTCTATTACAGCGGCGGAGTGGCCTTTTCTCCTTCCGCGGAGAGCGCTTGGACGACCGGGCCGGTGAAGGCGCTGGCTCTGGTTTTCCTGCTGGCGGGATTCGGGGTGAAAGCGGGCATGGTACCGCTTCACGTATGGCTGCCCGACGCCCACCCGGCCGCTCCCTCCCCCGCCAGCGCCCTGCTCTCGGGGGTGATGATAAAGGCGGGCGCTTACGGCATCATCAGGACCGCTCTGACCTTTCTCTCCCAGCCGGCTTCCCACGGGATGGAGGGCGGCGGCCACGCGGTGCTGGGAAGGGGGGCCCTATCCCTGATCGCCTCGGGGCACGGAGCGGGGGGCGAGGCGGCCGCGGGGCATGCCGCCTCGGGCATGACCGGCGTACAGGCGCTGGGCTTCGCGGTCATCTGGCTGGGCATTGCGACCATGTTCACGGGGATGCTGCTGGCCCTGGTTCAAAGCGATGTGAAGAGGACCCTGGCGTATTCCAGCGTGAGCCAGATGGGATACATATTGCTGGGCGCGGGGTGCCTTTCCTTCCTGGGAGCCGAGGGATCCATGGGCATGGGCGGCTTCCTCTATCACGTCATCAACCATGCCTTCTTCAAGGGCTGCTTCTTCCTCGCGGCGGGATCGTTGCTGTTCCGCTCTCATGAGCTGGACATGTACAGGATGGGGGGGCTGTGGCGGAAGATGCCGCTTACCTGCCTGTGTTGGTGCCTGGCGGCCCTGGGGATCATGGGGATCCCCCTGCTCAACGGCTTCGTCTCCAAGACGCTGCTGCATCATGCGGTGGTGGAGGCCCATCACCTGGCAGGGGAATCCCATCTCTGGGCGTCAGGGTGGATAAAACTGGCGGAAATACTCTTCATCGTCACCAGCGGCGGCACCATCGCCTACATAAGCAAGATGACCTATTATGTGTTCTTCGCACGACCGACGGAAGGAGGACATCACCAAGGGGATTTGAGGGAAGCTCCCGCCTGGATGGTGGTGGGCACCTCCCTGTTGGCGCTGGGCGTCCTCTTCAACGGGCTTCTCCCGGGGGTGATGCTCAGGAAGCTGGTGACTCCGGTGCTATCCTCGGTGCCGGGGCTGGACCAGCACGGGGTTGAGCATCTGGCGCATATGGCCGTTTTCAGCTGGGCCAACCTTAAGGAGGTCCTGCTGCCTCTGCTTATCGGGGCCGCTCTCTTCACCTTGGGAGCGCGCAGGGAACTCTTCCGCTTGAAGAGGGTGCGCCTGGACCTCTTCCGCCTGCGGCTGCCGTCCTGGATGGGGGTGGACTGGTGGTACCTGCATGCGGCGAGAGCTTCCCTGGCTTTCCTGTACATCGGCCGGAGAGTATATGGGGATGCGGAGGATGGCCTGGTAAAGACGGCGAGATCCGTTGCTTCCCGCCTGGTGCGACTGGTGCGCGTGGACATGAAGCGCCTGCTCTGGTACAGGCCGATGGAGGCGGCAAGCGGACTGTGCGGGGAGGTCTGGACGGCTTTGCGGCGGCGCGCGCTGCCCGCCGTAAGGGAGTATCAGGGAGACCTGGCCATGGGGGCACTGGCCCTGGCGGTGGCGCTCACCCTTTTCCTTATAATGAGATTGTTGTAGGAGATGAAGACTGCGACTGGGCGGTCGGCCGTCCCGCAGGCCAATCACCGGCAGGGGCGGCTCGGCTACGAGATAATCTGGAGCTACAGGAGGAAGTCCTGGCGGCGATGAGCGGAGCACAGAAGGACCTGCTGGCAACCCTGGTGGCGTTGGCCGGGGCCGCTGGGGTGATCCTGTACGCCGCTTCATCCGAACTGTTCGACCTCAAGCTGTTCAAGTTCGATCCCACGCGGATGCGTTGGCCCCAGGAGGCGCGCATAGAACATTGGTACGCCGGATTGGCCAGGAGATGGTTCGATTTCCTGTTCAAAGGAGGTTGGAGATACGCCAGCACCAAGAAATCCGCGAAGGTCGGCATGAAACGGGGATTCCGCGATCTCCGCAGGCTGATGCGGAAGAGAATGCCGGAGGAATTCCGGCGCATGAACCGGGACATGGCTTTGGGAGCGCTGGTCCTTCTGCTGATGGCGGTGGCGTTCCTTCTCCTTAAGTTGCTCTGAATGCGGGGAGGTGTTCGCTGATGTTGTTGATGGCGCGAGGCGACTTCAAGTCTTCCGCGTTGCGCTTCGTCCTGGTCGCGTTGACCGCCGCCGTTCTCATGTGGGGCGGCATCGCCTGGGCGGCTGAGGGAGAGGGTGGGGCCTCTGGAGGCGGCTGGAAGATAGTAGTGGTCCTGGCCCTCTTCTGGCTGGTGATCATCGCGGCCATCCTCCTCAACGTCTACCGCATCAGGCGCCGCGAGCGCAAAGAGGAGGAAGCCGGCGTGGAGTTCAAGGGAAAGGAGCTCTGATCCTGGGAGAGCGGTCTCCCCGCGAAGCCGGACGTTACCGCGAACGCCTCTACCGCCTGGAAACGGAAGCGCGCGGGTTGGTGTCTTTCCGCGTCCGATGGATGGAGAGCGACCTGCTGGTA
>JACVIY010000006.1 GCA_015711755.1 Candidatus Geothermincola secundus
ATTCCCCGTAGACCCTAGTGGGCATGGAGCCCTGCACCCCCATCCACTTCACCTCATACTCGCGCATCAGCGCGAAGATGGTCGAGGCCACCTGGGTGAACATGGACCCCAGGTCGCTCCCGGGGTCCTTGACGTTGTGGATCTTGACCCCCATGGAAGACTGGCAGACTCGGAACCCCTCGGCCAAGGCGGTGGTGGTCATCCAGATATCGATGCCGAACTTGGCGATCTCGGTGTTGAACACGTCCATGTTGGCGTAAGTCAGAGCCAGGGCGCCGGAGAAGCCGAAGTCCCCCCCGATGGGCTGGCGGATACGCCTTCCGTAGAGGGCCTGGGTCATTGGGTAGGCCAGGTTGTTGGTTATGGTGCCGTCGTATTTATGGCGGATATAGGAAGGGGCCACGAAGCCGTAGGAATGCTTCCAGACCGGATCTCCCAGCAGCCGGATCCACTCGGGGGTGATGGATCGCAGATCCGAGTCGACGACCACGCAGACCTTGGCCCGCAGCAGCGAGGCGATCTCGAATATGGCCAAAAAAGCGCTTCCCTTGCCGCGGAGCCCCCGGTAAGGGGTCACCACCTTTTCCACCTGAGGGGGTACCGGCGTATCCAGCACCACCTCGCGCGTGCGGTCGGTGGAGCCGCCGTCCGAGTTCACCAGCACCGGTTTGAGGTCGGGGAAATAGCGAACCATCCCCTCAGCCGCCGCCTCCACCACTCGGGCGATGGTATCGGCGTTGCGGAAGGAAGGGATGCCCACCAGGATGTCGGCCTCCCCTATCTCCTTGATGCGGTCCACCACCTCGTCTTCCAGGGCCCGGCACTCCATCAGGGGCATCTATCTCGCCTCTCCTTTCTTGCCTCTTCTGCCTCGCCGCCGCGCTTTCCTGTCTTTCGCCTCTCTTTGGCCGGATCCTCTCTCTCACCCGTATCGATTTCTCCCTTCTCCCGCGAACGGGTGAGGTGCCGTCATCCTTCCAACAGCCCCGAGACGTATTCGGCCAAACGCTCGCTGGATGTGAACCACCGCATGGCCTCTTCCCATCTCTCCCGGAAAGCGCGGTACCAACGCCAGGGGTCGAAGCGGGGCGGTGCGTCGTAGCGCGCCAGCCACGCGTTCCGCATGCACTCCTGGAAAGACTGCATATCCCCGCGCGACAGGCAGTCCAGCCCCATGAGCACGGAGGTGCGGAATATGAGTTCCTCCAGATCCTCTTTGAGGAATCGCCCCGGGTAGGGATCGAGGTCCTCCGCCCGCAGCGGTTCGCCCTCCGCCTCGCCGCCGGCCGCGCGGGCTTCCAGCTTGGCCCGGGAGTAGACGAAGCGGTAGAGGTCCTCCCGGAACCGCCGCCAAGGCGGGGAGGTCTTGGGGGGGGCGAGATGGCGGATGCTCAGCTGATTGTCCAGGAACCAGCGGTAACCGAACAGGCGGCAGTTCACCAGGTAGTCGATGTCTTCCCCCCGCCGCACGTGAGGGTCGAAGGGGAACCGCGTATAGAGCTCGCGGTGAACCACCATGTTGCCCCCGAAGACCCAGTTGGTGGGCTTGAGCCGCTCTCCTCCCTCTATTATCTCGAAGGCGCGGTTCATCTCCCGGGCCGCCGGCCATTCCGACCATATCCACTCCTCCGGCTCCTTCACCAAATAGCCCCCGTCGGGGTTGATGTAGTAGCCGGCCAACCCGCCAACGAAGCTGCCCCGGTATTCGCGGCCGATGCTCTCTTCCACCTTCTCGAGGTAGAGGGGGTCCTCGTATACCTCATCGTCGTCGAAGAGCACCGCCGCCTCCGCGCCGGTGACGGCGGCGGCCATGAGGCAGGCGTTGCGTATGTTGGAATAGCCGGTGAAGTCGACAAGATCAGTGAGATGGCCCATCCCTTCCTCATCCATCACTCTGCGGATGAAGCGTTCGTCAGAATGGGTGAGAAAGGCCACGGGGAAGTGCTGTCGGAAAGGAGAGACGATGCCGGCGACCTTGCTCTCCACCGCGTCCTCGAGGTGGGGATGGGTGGCCACTCCGATGACCACCACCCTGAAATCGGAATGGCGAAGGATGCGCACGCTCTCCAGAGCTCGCCCCAGGGTCCCCTCACCGTCCAGCGGCGTGGGGTGGTCGTAGACCGCGTCCTCCGGGTCGAGCGGCTCCCCCGAGCGCCGCCCCCAGTACGACGGGATCACGATGGTCAGCTTCATCCGGCTCCTCCTCTTGTCTCACTTCCGCGAAACGCTCTGATCCTATCCTCTATCCCGGCCCGTCCCGCACCCCGAAACGTGCGTTCTCCAGGTATTCGGGGTTGACGATATTGCGCGGCTCCCCCCGATAGAACGAGACCACATTCTCGACGGCGATGGCGGTCATGCGGTCCTTGGCCTCCCTGGTGTTGAAGGCGAGGTGCGGGGTGAGCACCACGTTCTCCAGGCCCGTCAGCTCGCCCAGATCGGGCATAGGCTCGCCGGGGAAGTTGTCCAGCCCCGCCCCCCGCAGCTTCCCCCGCCGCAGGGCCCGGGCCAGAGCTTCCATGTCCAGCACCTCTCCCCTGCTGGTGTTGATCAAGATGGAGCCGTCCTTCATCATCTCCAGCTGCTCCTTCCCGAAGAAAGAGCGGGTGCGCGGGGTCAGCGCCACGTGCAGACTCACCACGTCGCAGGCGGAGAGGAGATCGGGCAGGTCCAGGTAAGAAGCGATGCCCTCCTCCATCTCCGGCTTCCTCTCCACATCGTAATACGACACCTCCATGCCGATGGAGCGGCACAAACGGGCCATCTCGCTCCCCACTTTTCCCAGGCCCACCAGGCCGATGCGCCTTCCCTTAAGCTGTATGCCCTCGCGCGCGAACTGGGTCCAGCGACCCTTTCGCAGGTCGCCGTCGCCGCTGACGATATTGCGGGCCACCGCCAGCAGCAGGCCCAGGGCATGCTCGGCCACCGAGCGGTTGCCGTAATCGGGGGTGTTGGAGACGGCGATGCCCAGCCGCGACGCTTCCTCCAGGTCCACGAAGTTGGCCGCGCCCACCCCGATGTAGGCCACCTTCTCCAGCTTCGGGCAGCCGCGCAGGACCTCGGCGGTAAGGTTGGACCAGTCCAGGAATACGGCGTGGGCTTCTCCGATGCGCTCCAGCAGGAGACCCGCCTCCTCCAGCCGGTTCTTATAGAAGCGCCAGGACCCGTGAGGAAGGAGGGGGCGCATGACCTCCCGCACCGGCCCACTGCCCTCCACGAACTCCAGACCGTCCAGGAAGACGAAGAGGCGCGGGGTCTCTCCCATCTCCTCGGCTATCAGAGGCATCGCTCTACCCCCTTAAAGGGATTTCTCGTATCTCCACCTTTCACGCCGGACTCATCGAGCCCTTACCCGTGACGCCGGGGCCGCGGCCGCGCCGCCTTCACCCATCTGCCGCTCGCATAGATGCGCTCGTGCGCGCCGCTTCCCGCCTCCGGTCAATCCCCGTCCGAGACGATCTCGCGCAGGGCCCGCTCCAGGCGGTCGTTCTGGCCTTCGTCCCCCACAGTGATGCGCACGTGCCCGGGCAGACCCAGCGCCTCGCCCGCCCTCACGATGATGCCACGGCGCAGCAGCCGCTCCCCCAGGTCGGGGAAGCTGCCGTTTCGGACGAGGATGAAGTTGGCCTGGGTGGGCACGTAGTCGAAGCCGCATTCCTCGAGGACGCGGTATAGCCTTTCCTTACCCCGGCGGTTTACCTCCCGCGTGCGCTCGAGGTGTTCGCGGTCGTCCAAAGCGGCCAGGGCGGCAGCCTGGCCCACCCTGTTCACATTGAAGGGGAGCTTGACCTTCTCCAGGAGCTCCCGCACCTGGGGCGAGCAGACGGCGTATCCCACCCGCAGGCCGGCCAGCCCGTGGGCCTTGGAAAATGTCCGCGTGACCACCAACCAGGGGCGACCCTCAAAGTAAGCCAGACTCTCCCACCTCTCCTCATCGTCCATGAAATCCACGTAGGCCTCGTCCAGCACCAGCAGGGCATCGCCCGGGAAGCGCCTCAGAAAGCGCTCCCATTCCTCCATCCCCAAAGCGGTCCCGGTGGGGTTGAGCGGGGAACAGAGGAAGACCGCCTTGGTGCGGGGGCCTACCGCTCCCAGCATGGCCTCAAGATCCTGCCGGTAGTCCTTCAGTGGCACCTTGTCGATGACCGCCCCCATGGTCAGGGCGGCCAGCTCGTATGACGAGAAAGTGGGGTCGGCGACCACCACCCGGTCCCCGGGTTCCAGGAAGGCATAGGCGATGAGGTCCAGGGCCTCATCCGCCCCATGCGTCACCAGGAGGCATTCCCGGTCCAGTCCCAGGCGTTCGGCCAGGGCGTCCCTCAGCTCCCCGCTTTCGGGGTCGGGATAAACGTTGGCCTTCTTAAGCTCCTCCGCGGCGGCTCGCAGGGCCAGAGGCGAGGGCCCTAAGGGATTCTCGTTAGAGGCCATCTTCAGGCAGTCGGAGATGCCGAGATCCCGGGCCGCCTCCTCGGGTGAGCGGCCCGGGCTGTATACCGGCAGGTCCACCACCTCACGCCGCGCCAGGCGCCGCGCATCGAATCCATCCATGTTTCGCTTCCTCTCTGTTCATCCACCGAACGGAGCCGCTCGATCGCGGGACCTCCGCGCGAGCGGGTGCCGATGCGGTAAACCTTTCCCCAACCGGCACGCTCCCCATCCATGCGCGGGGCCCGCGCATCTTCTCTTACCCCCGGGATCGGCCCGAACGGTGAAGGTGCGCGTAGCCCTCCCGCTTGAAATAGGCCACATTCACCACGCGGGTCCCCTCCACCTCCAGGGACTTCTGCGCCGGCTGATGCACGTGCCCGTGATATACCACGGACGGCCTCATCTCGCGGATATAGCGGAGCAAGGCCTCGCTGCCCCGCTGATGCCGTCCAGCCACCACGTCAAAGGTGGCCTCCTCCAGCGCCGGGGGGATGTGGGCGCAAAGCACCTCCACCTCGCCCATCGCCTCAAGGCGCTCCGCGAAGAAGTCGTCCTCGGCCTCCGCGGGCATCTCGAAGGGGGACTTGAGGGATCCGGGCAAGAAGCCGAACGACTCCCCCTCCACCTCCATCCGGCCCTCGACCATCCTGACCGCGGAGGACCCCTCGAAAACCTCCTGCATGGCCTCCGGGAGGTCGGAATTCCCGTAAATCACCAGGGCTCGGCAGCCGCTCTCCTCCACCGCCCGCCGGAACTCCCGGTAATCCCCCAGCACCCGCCGGCGGAGCAGCTCGTAATATTCGCCCTGCGGGGAGAGAAGCTCCTCTTTCATGCGGCGCGCCGCCTCCGCGCCCGCCGCGAAGGCCCGGAAGAGCATCTCCCGCAGGTTCTCCCTTCCCAGGACCTCGGGGAGTATGCCGCTGAAATCCGCCCAGTCGATGAGCCCCAGGACATCACCCAGCACCACAAGGGTGTCTCCCCGCCCCGCAATGTCCCCTATTCGTCGTGGGGAAGAGTGAACGTCGGCTATGAGCTTTACGGCCAAGCTATCCTCCGGAGCTCCCCGCGGAGCGGTATACGGCCACCTCATCAGGAGCTTCGAAACGCGCGGCGATCAGGGCCTCGCGAGCGCAGTCGAAGATCTTCTCCGGCACCCTCACCTCATCGGGATAGGAGGCCAAGCCCCAGCGCAGAACCGGCGCCGTCCCGCCGGCGGTCAGGGAGGGCAGCTCTCGCAGCAAGAAGCGGGACAGCCGCTCCGCGACTATCTTTCCCCCGCGTAGACCCGTCTCCGGCAGCAGGACTGCGAACCCGCCGTCGGAGAAGCGGGCGATCACGTCGCAATCCCGGCACATACGGGAGAGGTGGTCGGCGATGAAGCGCACCATCTCCTTGACCCGTTCCCCTCCCTCGCGGTCCAGAAGCTGATGGTAATCCTCGATCTCGAAGATGATCAGGGAGAGCGCGTGCTGATAGCGCAGGGAGCGCCGCACTTCCTCCACCATCCGGCCTTGTAAATACTCGGCGTTGTAGAGCCCGCTCAAGGGATCGCGCAGGGGGTTCTCCCTTATCTCCCGGGAGAACTCCGATTGATACGCCCTCGCCGAGGCCTGGAGCAGGAAGTCGAAACAGCGGTTTATCTCCTTTTCCAGCTGGTAGTCGGCCACCTGCTTCAAGGCCACCGTCTCCCTGAAATGGTCCCAGAACTCGGCGCGGAAGATGAGGTGCTCCTGCACGACTTCCTGCATGCTGAAACATCCGCGCTTGCGCAGCCTGCCCAAATCCTCCCCGAAGCGGTAGAACCTGCCGTATTCCTCGAACTCCGACCGCAGCGACTCGTCCTCCACGCTGCGCAGCAGGGCCACAGTCAGATTGCGGACTATCTCCACCACCTGCTCGTCAAGCACTTGATAGTGGGCGGGAAAGGGGAGGCGGGAGATCTCCCTCTTCCAGCGCTCCACAACCTCTTCGGCGTACCTTTCCAGACCGTCCACGGAAGTCCCTCCTTTTCGAGGCTCTCCCCCAAAGGGTCCGTTCCGTGCCGGCGGACCCTCAGACTATCTTGGAGATGGGTATCTCCAGGATGTCCTCGGCGCCCCGTTCCACCAGACGGGGTATGAGCAGGTTTATGCCCGCCTTCTCCACCACGCTCTCCACCGCGTAGTAATCGGAGTCGTACAGCTTGGACACGGTGGGCGATTTCAGGCTGGGCAGCTCCATCACCGCGGCTTCCAGGCTGTCCCCTCTAACATTGAACTTTATGAGCACTTTGCCGCGCGCCCGCAAGGCTCCCAGGATGAGGGTCCTCAATTCCTCCATGGCCTTGCGCTTCCCCTCGTCCGACCACGCCTCCCGGTTGGTGATCAGGCGGGTGGTAGACTCCAGCACCACGTCGATGATGCGCAGGCCGTGCTTACGAAGGGTGCCGCCGGTCTCGGTGAGCTCCACGATGGCCTCGGCTATCTCCGGTATCTTGGCCTCGGTCGCGCCGTAGGATAGATAGACCCGGACCTTCTTGCCCTTGCCCCTAAAATATTCCGTCACCAGGTTGGGGTACTCGGTGGAGACGCGCGCTCCATCGGGCAGATCCTCGGGCCTCTCCCAGCCGGAACCGCCCGACACCGCCAGCACCAGCTTGACGGTGGTCCCCACGTCCATCTTGCTGTAGGGGAGCTCGGCCACCTCCACAACGTCGGCGCCCTGTTCGCGTATCCAATCATAGCCGGTGATGCCCAGGTCGAAGAGGCCCTCCTCCACGTACTTGGGTATCTCCTGCGGCCTCAGAATGCTCACCTGGTCCACGCGGGGATCGTCGATCCAGGCGTGGTATTCACGCTCTCCCCCTCTTCTCACTTTGAGGTCGGCCGCCTCCAGCAGCTCGAGGGTGGTGCCCTCCAGGCTTCCTTTGGGTATGACCAGCTTGAGCATCCTTCGATCACTCCTTATGTCCTATGTGTGATGCGCATGAAGACATTCTAAACTAAAGAGTTCCGCCGCGGGAAGAAACGGCTCCCGTCGCCGAAAGCGGTTTCAGAAGTCCAGGTCGTCCTCGAGGTCCCGCCCGTAGCGATCGGCCAGGCGGTGGGTATCGTCCTCGCTGGTGAAGCCGAAGTCTATCTCCAGGACCTTCCCCCTGCTCCCCAGGGATCTTATCTGGTGGCTCTGTTCGGCCGGTATGACGAACTCATCCCCCGCCCGGGGCCTGTACACACGGTCGCCTATGCGGACCTCAAGGCCGTCATCGAGGATGACCCACATGTCGTCGCGCAGCTGATGATAGTGGATGCTGGTTTCCTGATGGGGCTCCAGGGTGATGAGCTTGACCGTTGAGGTCTGGTTCATGGTGTAGACCCGCACCTCCCCCCAGGGCTTTTCCAGCTTCACTCCGCCACCTCCTCGGGACATGTCCCCTTTTCCCGCCGGCCGCGGGAGGTCCATCGCTTTTCGCTTCATTCTATCGCCTGAGCGAGGTGCCCGCCAATATGCGTGCGTCGGGATCAGCCTCTCGGGTCTCATGCTTTCGGCCTCACGCGATCTGTGATAATGGCTTAAGACACCGGAGGGAGCTTGTTATGATATTTCGTGATAATTTGTGATAACGGTGTCTGACACCGGGAGTGACAACGGGAGCAACGGGAGAGGAGCGTGTATGGTCAGGAGATCGGCATGCTTGGCGGCTGCGCTGCTGTCGCTATTGTTTGCGTCCCCCGCGGGCATCAGCGGAACTGCCGTTGATGCGGATGCCTCGCCGGGCAGCCGTCACGCCGTGGGATTGCTCAGCCACGACTTCACCGCCGATTTCTACCGCCTCGTCCCCCCCGAGGAACGGGCCTTCATGCGCCACCCCAAGATGGAGGTGCGCTGGGAGAAGGTCGAGCCGAGGCCCGGCATTTTTGACTGGAGCGGCATCGATAAACAGCTTGAAACCCTGCGCTCGAACGGCTTCGACGACCTTCTGATGCTGGTCAACCTGCCGGTGCCGCCCTGGGCGCGCGACGCCTCCCGCGGAAGGATGGCCCGCAAGGGCCCTCCCGCCGACCTCGGTCACTGGCGGCGCTACGTGCGGGAGCTGGCCACGAGATACGCGAAGGAGGCGGATTTCTACGAGATAATCAATGAGCCGGGATGGGACGCGGACTCGGCGGCCATGCAGGCATACGGGTCCTTTCACTTCGGGGGGCAGGTGGAGACGGAATACCTGGAGATGCTGAGGACGGCCTACGAAGAGATAAAGGTGGCGGACCCGACGGCCAGGGTCATCTGCGGAGCCCTGGTCTGCGATACCAGCGGGACACCTGAGAACGGCACGTGGCTGCTGGACCTCCTGACCGACCCTGAGCACAGGGCCCAGGACTGGTGCGACGCCTTCAGCCTGCATCCCTACTACCGGCCCGAAAAATGGGGCCATGCCTACCGCCTGGCCAGACAGCTGCTGGACCGCAAGGGGGTCAAAAAGGAGATATACGTGACCGAGGTGGGATGGCCGCATCATTCCGATAAAGAGGTCATGCCCCAGGGGATGGAAGAGCAGAGGCGGGCCATCGGCGCCGAGGGCATCGGCTCGCTCCTATCCGAAGGCTGCCTGAGGGTCTGGGTGTACCAGGACCTCGATGACCCGCCGTCCACCGATTACGAGGGGCTCTACTACGGTCTTTTCGATTTTCAGGGCAACCCCCTGCCGGCATGGTCGGAGTTCAAGGGGTGGACCCGCTTCTGCGAGGTCATCAACGCGCTCGCAGAGTTTTTCTGACCTTCTCCCGGGTATCCTGCATGCGGTACTCAAAACCACATCGCCAGCGCCGCGATGTCTTATCCATCACCCTGAAGCGGCGGCGGCTCGGCCTTCCGCCGCTCCCGAAAGGCAATCCTCCACCTCCCGCAAGCCGCCGGCCAGCTCGGCATGCCCCGCCTCCGGCAGCAGCAGCATCCTCTTGGGATGACGCGTCCTCTCCTCCATCAGCAGGAAATCACGGCGGGGATAGGTGAAATCCCGCTCCCCGCGCACGAGCAGAAGGGGGGTGGGTGCCGCATGAGGCGCCGCCTCAAGCGGCGTGACCACTGGAGACGCAACGAACTCGAAGCGGGCGCCCAGGGCCGAAAGCAGGCAACCCGCCGCCCGGGGATGCCGCACGAGGAGGCGGAGATCGGGCAAGCGGGGAGGCGCGCCCACGGTCACCACCGCGTCGAGGCAATTTCCAGCGGGCCTCCGTCACCAACGCCGCCATACCTCCCAGGGAGAAGCCCACGGCGGCGATCCATCCGTAGCCCATGGAGCGGAACCTCCGCGCACCACCGCGCGAAGATCGGCGGCGGGGCCCAGGGGGTCAAGAGCGCAGCGCCCGCCGCTCCCGCCGTGCCCCCTGGAGATCGAAGGCGGCCACGTCAAAGCGGGGATACAGCGTCTCCGCCAGCTCTAAGAGCGGGGGATAGTCCATTCCCGTCGCCGCGGGGTGGGCCATGACCACCAGACGGGAGCGGCCTTTCCCCGCGTGGATGCCGCCAAGGAGCTCGCCCCCCGGGCATCGCCACCCTGAAACCGCGGCAGGCAAACGCCGGTCGGGGAGACCGCGAGCTGAAAACGCAGAGGCGCCGCACCGCTTCTTCCTCCGCCGATGACCCCCGCAGCGGGCATGGGGTCAATCCGCCGCTTTTTCCATGCTCTTTCTCCCGCGAGCCCTCTCCACCCCGTAGGCCCTCCAGGCCAGTATCGACGGCAGCACCAGCAGCGAAGCGAGCAGGGCGACCGTCAGGGAGAGGGCGGTGATCCCCCCGAAGCGGCGCATGAAGACGATGCGGGAGGTGGCTATGATGGCGAAAGCCCCCGCGGTGGTCACCGCCGCGGCCAGCAGGGCCTTGCCCACCTGGGCCACGGTGCGGCGGATGGCCTCGTCCACCTCCTCCCCCCCGTGATGCCACTCTTCGCGGAAGCGGTGGGTTACGTGGATTCCGAAATCGATGCCCGCGCCGATGACCAGCGAGGAGATCATAACCGTCATAAAGTCCAGCGGCCAGCCCAGGATGACCAGCGCCCCGATCTCCACGGCTATGCTGATGAAGACCACGCTGGTCGCGGCCAGCCCGAAGAGGAAGGACTTGAAGACGATGATGACTATGAGGGCGCAGAGGATCAGGGCAAGGGATGATGTCTTCAGCTGGGTGGGCACCAACGAGCCCATGATGTCGGTCATCAATACCGGCAGGCCCGTGTGGGTCATGGCCATGTCGGGGTTGGAGGTGGTGACCTTGCGCCCTTTATCCCGCATGATCTCGGTGATGCGCTTCATGTCCGACTGGGAGCCCCGGCTGATCATCATGTTGATCATGGCCGTCCTCCCGTCCTCGCTGAGCAAGCGGTTTCCGCCGCCCGAGGACCCCCGCGACAGCTCCATCAGGCGTGCCTGCACCTCCAACTTGCTCGAGGGTATCTCCCCCCCGTTGAGCTGGGCCACCAGGTCGGCGATGCTGAAGGCCTTTCTCCTTTCTATGAGGGGCTCGCCCTTCTCGTTGGACTCGCCAGTTGAGGACACCGAGTCCTCGAACTCCAGCATGGACCTCAGGACCGCCGGGTCCAGGATGTCCCCTTTCACCAGGGTCACCGCCTGATCCTGCCCGCCGAAATAGCGGGCTATCTCCTTCTGGGCCGCCGCGGTGGGGGTGTCCTGGGGCATCATCTTCTCGAAATCCGTCTCCGTCTGGATGCGGAACCCCAGCGCCACGCACCCGGCGATGATGAGCAGAGTGACCAGCCCCACGATCATTCGGTGGTGCTCCGACAGGACCGCCAGCTTCGCCAGTGTGCGGTCCAGCCACCCGAAACCAGCCCTCTCCTGCCGTCTGCGGTTCTTCCGCTCCCATCTGCGCTGAGCTTTCTCGCCACGGTCCCGCAAGACCACGCAGGCGGGGAGAAGGGTCACCGAGAGGACGAAGCTGAAGATGACCCCGGCCACGCAGAGAGCGCCGAACTGCTGGATGGGCGGCAGGTTGGAGATGCCGAAGGAGGCGAAGCCGAAGGCGGTGGTGGCGGCGGTGAGGAAAACCGCCACCCCCACCGTGGTGACCGCGGTGATGGTGGCCGCTCGCGGGTCCCGGCCGCCCTTCCTCTCCTCGTAGTAGCGGGACATGACGTGGATGGCGTAGGCGATGTCGATGCCCAAGAGCAGCGGCATTATCCCCGAGGAGGAATAGGTGATGGGGAAGCCCAGCCAGCCGGAGAGTCCCATGACCCAGATGATGGTGACCATGATGACCAACAAGGTCAGCAGAACGTCGGAGAGGCGGCGGAAGGTGATGTAGAGGACGATGATGATGAAGATCAGGGCCAGGCCGAAAAGGTTGCGCATATCCCGCATCATGGTGCGGTTGGAATCCCGGTTCATGGTGGCGATGCCGTTGATGTAGACCTCAAGGCCGGGGGGCTGCCGGAAATAATCCTCGGTCGCCTCGCGGAAAGGATCGGCCAGTCTTATCTGTTCGTTGACTTCAAGCGACGGGTTTATCCTCGCGGTGATGAGCAGGGCGCTCCTGCGGTCCGCCGACAGGTATTCCCTGAAGCCTCCCTCCATACCCATGCTCCGGGCCTGCTGCGCGTTTCGCTCTATGTTGGCATGGACCTGGGCCGTGAGTTCCTCGTCGCTCAGGGATCCGATACGGGAGACCAGCGGCTCGAGGGGCTGACCTTGAGGCTGTTGCGCCTGCTGCGATGCCCCCTCGCCGCCCGTGGGCCCGTTCGCCGCCTGCCCGTCGGGCTGCATCATCTCAGGGGAGAGGTAATACATCTGGTCCAGCAGGGTTATCACCTCGCTGACCATGTTCCCCCAGACGAAGGGCCTGCCCTCCCGACCGTCCAGCTCCCGCAGCGCGTCGGCATACCCGGCCACGCGGCGCAGCACCTCCGGCCTCAAGACGTCGTCTCCCACCAGAAGAACGCTCTCCTTGGTCAGCCCCCCGAAGTCCCTCTCTATCTCGTCGATGGCCTGAACCGACTCGATGCCCTTGGGAAGCATGGTCTTGTAGCCGTATTCCTGATGCAGGCGGGAGGCGCCCCAGAGGGCCAGGGCGGTGATCACCGCCACCGCTATGAGGGTGATCACCGGATGCTTCTCGCTGGCGCCCGCCATCCACCTGAATATCCTCTCCATCAATTTCGAGCTCCTTTCCGCGCCGTCGGGATCTTTTTGCCTTTATCGTCCGGGCTCCAAGCGCCCTTTATGGCCGCGTTCTTCATCGGCCTTTTTCACCGCCCCGTCCCCACCCCACCGCATGACCAGTTTCTCCAATAGGGAAGCGAAGGTCATGACCTCCTCGTAATCCTCTTCCTGGAGCGTCTCCAGGATCATGGACACCTGCCTTTCGTTGACCTTCCTCAAAACCGCTCGACCCTGCGGCGTAAGGCCGATGCGGGTCAGCCTGAGATCGGAGGGGTCTCCGCTCCGCTCCAACAGGCCCTTCTTGCAAAGCCCGTTGATCATGCGGCTGGCGGTGGGCGGCGCCACCAGCATCAACCGCGATGCCTCGGTAACGGTGATGGGGCCGAAAAGGCCCACCATCTTCAGCAGGTGGAACTGCGGAAACGTCACCCCGTGTTTTTCCAATTCCTCCCGGAAGAACATCCCCCGGATGCGCATGATCTGCTCAACGCCTTCGATTATGCTCTCCGCCAGTCTCCTGCGGTCATCGCGGTTCAGGCGCCCTTCCTCCCCGCGGATCCCGGCGCGGGGGCTTCCCGGATCACCGCGCCGCTCTCCCGGATCGTTCCTCTTTCCGCGGTGCGAACGTTTATTAGCCATGCTAAATATCTTAACGGCGTCCTCGGGGTTGTCAAGTGTTGAAAACGGCACCGCCTCGGCGCCTGCCATATCGGGCATAACGGACCCTTGAGCAGGGAGCTTCCCAAGGGCGGTTCGCCGAAGGCGCGGAAAGGGCTGGCGTACGGCTTTTCAGGCGCGGAACCTCAGTTCCTCCAACCATAGGTCCGTCAAATATCCCTCCCTGCTCAGACCGGCGAGAAGCCGCCTGCCGACCCGAACAGTCAGCGCGGAACCCTCTCCCAACTGAATGCGAAGACTGCAGCTATCCCCGTGGAAGTGATAGCGAGGCAGGAGGTCGAAGAACAGGAAGTCTTCCGCTCCGAAATCCGCGGTGAAAAAGAGGGAACCCGGGGCATCGGGCGGGGGTGGAGGCTGAGCGCCTCCCGTCCGCCACCTTCCGGAGGGGCACAAGGCCAGCAGTCCCAGCAGGCGCTGGGAACGGAAGCTCAAGGTCAGGGCCAGCTTGCCCAGGGCGAGGGTCTTGACCCGCTCCTCCGCCGGCGATATCGGCGGCTGCAATTCCAGTGAACGGCCGGTTGAGCGGTATAGAGGGCTTCCGGGCAGCAGCTCTCCCCCTACCTCCACCCTCACCCTCAAAGGAGACCCTCTCATATCACCTTGACCTTTCCTCGGGCACGCGCCTGCCGCAAGCTATGGAAAAAATCCTTTGGCCCCGCCTTTTCCAATGATTCCGGCTAACCAAAGACCATCTTTTCAACAGCCGCCATCAAGAACTCTCCGCAGACGGTTTCGCCTCGGGGCCAAAGAGCCCTTCAACGCCTTTCCGATGGATACCCTCGTTCACCATGTCAATATACGATATCCGAAGGGCGTCCGTCCTGCCTCGCAGCAGGCCTTCCCGCCCAGCCGAGAACGACCTACCCGTCGCTGCGCGACCTCCCTTCTTTTAAGGCCCGACGACCGGACCCCATGCGGGAACGGGCCTCGATGTATAATGCCGCAAGGAGAAAGGAGGCCGCATGGACATACTGTTCGTATGCAAGACCCTGCCGCATGAGAAGGTCATCGGGGGGCCAATCATCATCTATCAGAGGGTGCGCCTGCTCTCGCAGCGGCATGACGTCTCCCTGCTCTCGTTCTGCTCCGATGAGGAAAGGGAGTTCGTGCCCACCGTGGCCCGCTTCTGCCGGGAATGCGTCACCGTGCCCTTCCCTCCCCCCCGCACCGCCCTGCAGAAGCTCCGCGGCTTCATCAGCTCATCCGTCCCCAACTACTTCCTCAACAACTTCTCCCCGGCCATGTACGACCGTCTGCGGGAGATGGTGGGGCGCCGCCATTACGACGTGGTCATATCGGAGTACTCCATGGCCGCACAGTACCTCTTCCGCAACCCCGATCTGGCCGGGATCAAGAGGGTGATGAGCGTGCACGAGTGCTACTACCTGGCGCGGCGCAAGGCCTGGCAGGTGCAGCGCTTCAGCCGGGAAGGCCTCAGCGCGCTCTTTTACCTGCGAGGCCTGAGGCGCTTCGAATTCGAGATGTACGGCGACGCGGACCGCGTGCTGGTGCTGACCCCGGAAGGCCGCGACGAACTGCTGCGGTTCGCGCCGGACCTGAGGGTCACCGTGGTCCCCCACGGCGTGGACGTCGAGCACTTCTGCAGCAGCGGCACCTGCGAGCGGGAAGACGCCCTGATGTTCCTGGGCAACTATCCCCACGACCCCAATCGGGACGCGGTTATCTGGTTCTCGGAGGAGATGTGGCCGCTGATCAAGCGGGAAGTGCCGGGGGTGAGGTTCTACGTGGTGGGCAAGGACCCCACGCCCGACCTGCTGGAACTGGCGCGGCGCGACCCCGCGGTGGTGGTGACCGGCACGGTCGATGACGTCCGCCCCTACTTCGAGCGGAGCAAGGTCTTCGTCTGCCCGGTGCGCATAGGCGGCGGCTTCCGGGGGAAGATACTCGAGGCCATGTCCATGGGCCTCCCCATTGTGACCACCTCGCTCGGCGCCGAGGGGGTCCCGGCGAAGAGCGGCGGCCAGATGTTCATCGAGGACGACCCGGAGTCCTTCGCCCATCGGGTGGTGGAACTGCTGCGGGACGAGGACCTCTGCCGCCGCCTGGGAGAAGAGGCGAGGAGCATGGCGGTGGAACGCTTCTCCTGGGAGAAGGGGGTGGAGCTTCTGGAGCGGGTCCTCGAGGAAGTGGTGGCGGAAGGGTGATGCCGAAAGGCCCTCGAAACTCCGCGCCTGAACTCTCGAAGAAAGGAGGAGGGGGCGGCTATGGCATCGCCGCCCCTGCGCCCACTGGTGTCGGAGGGGGGACTTGAACCCCCATGAGGATTGCCCTCACTAGGCCCTCAACCTAGCGCGTCTACCGATTCCGCCACTCCGACCCGCCGAACTCGCCCGAGCCCGCTCTCAAGTTTCTCCCTTGTTCGGTAAAACCCGTCCGTCGGGCCCGATGCGTTTATTGCGAAAACCAGTATAAATCCTGCCTCTTTTCCTGTCCACGATCCTTGAGGCGAAGAAGATGTTTTTGGAGATGAGTCCGAACATCTGGCCGAATCGCCCGGATATCTCCACACGGTCCCCATCCTTCAAGGGTGGAGGCAGGCGGAAGCCGCGATAGAACCAGACGCGGTAGCGCTCCCCGTTGTCATCGTAGAACTCGAAGTTTATATCGAAGGTCAACGCTTTGCTGTTGCGATCCGCATGACGGGGACGGAAAGTGGGAAGCGGGTAGGTGGAAACATCATGGATCACCCCATGCCGCGTCATCTTCGCCAATCCCGCTCCTCCCAACACCTTCACCCTGAAAGCCGCCGATCTGCCTTTTATCCCGGCAAGATCCCGCGCATGACCGATTCGCCTTTCCTTCGTATTCTATCGTCATCCCGGCCGGTTCGCTTGAAGGAGGTGCGCTGCCTTACTCGCGCCTTCCCAACATCCCGACCACCCTGTCCATTATCCCTTGTCATCCCGGCCGGTTCGCTTGAAGGAGGTGCGCTGCCTTACTCGCGCCTTCCCAACATCCCGACCACCCTGTCCATTATCCCTTGTCATCCCGGCCGGTTCGCTTGAAGGAGGTGCGCTGCCTTACTCGCGCCTTCCCAACATCCCGACCACCCTGTCCATTATCTCTTGTCATCCCGGCCGGTTCGCTTGAAGGAGGTGCGCTGCCTTACTCGCGCCTTCCCAACATCCCGACCACCCTGTCCATTATCTCTTCCGCGAGTCTCTTTTTACTCATACGAGGCAGCTCCTCACAGGTGCCGTCGGGGAAGAGAAGGGTGGCGCGGTTATCGTCGGACGCGAAACCGCATCCCTCCGCGGAGACGTCGTTAGCCACCACCATGTCCAGGTTCTTGCGCCGCATCTTCTCCCGCGCGTTTTCCAGGAGTTCCTCCGTCTCCGCGGCGAATCCCACCAAGACCTGCCCGGGGCGTTTGCGCCCGCCCAGCTCGGCCAGGATATCGGGGGTGCGCTCCAACTCCAGCAGCAGTTCCGCTCGCTCCTTCTTGATCTTCCCCTCGCGCACCCTTACCGGCGCGAAGTCGGCGACCGCTGCCGCTTTAATGACTGCCTCCGCCTTGTCCGCCTCGCTAAGGACCGCCTCCATCATCTCGCGGGCGGTCTCCACCGGGATGAAGGTGACGCCCGGCGGCGGATCCAGCCAGGTCGGACCGCTCACCAGTACAACCTCCGCTCCCCGCCGGGATGCCGCCTCGGCCAGGGCGAAGCCCATCTTCCCGGTGGAGCGGTTGCCCAGGAAGCGCACCGCATCCAGGGGCTCGCGCGTGCCTCCCGCCGTAACCAGCACCCTGACCCCCGCCATGTCCATCCTTATCGCCAGCCGGCGTTTCACCGCCTCCAGCAGCTCCTCCGCCTCGAGCATGCGGCCCTCTCCCTCTTCTCCGCATGCCAGGGGACCGGAAGCGGGGCCCAGCACTTCCACACCCCTCTTCTTAAGGACCTCCAGATTGTGCCGCGTGGCCGGATGCCGGAACATCGCCGCGTTCATGGCCGGGGCCACCATCACCGGGCACTCGGCCGCCAGCAGAGTGGTGGACAGCAGGTCGTCGGCTATCCCGCTTGCCATCTTGGCGATGAGATTGGCGGTCGCCGGCGCCACCAGGATGAGCTCCGCCTCCCGGGCCAGGGATATGTGATGCATCGGCTTTCCCGGTTCCTTCCACAGTGAAACGGAGACTTCCTGGCCGGTGACGCTCTCGAAGGTGAGGGGGGCGACCAGGCGGGTGGCGTGCTCGGTCATCACCGTCTTCACCCGGTACCCCTCGCGGGTAAGCCGCCGGGCCAGCTCCACCGCTTTATAGGCGGCGATGCCCCCGCTAACTCCCAGGACTATGCATCTTTCGCTCATGCTTCCGTTCCATCGAGCTTGCGAACGGGTAGTGGGGCTTATTTGATGCCTTCCGCGGTGCGCTCGTACTCGAGTTTGTCCTGCGCCAGCTCTTCCAGGGCGATGGTCAAGGGCTTGTTGGACGCCGACTGCACCTGGGGAGGCGCTTCCTGTCCCAGTCCTTCCCCGAGATGACGGTAGTAGTTGTTTATCTGCCGGGCTCTTTTGGCCGCGGCGATGGCCAGGGTGAAACGAGAATACTCGGTCCGCTCCACCAGGTCGTCGATTTTCGGCTTCATCAGCATCCTCTCTCGCTCCTCCCTTTTATTCGACCGTTTATTGGATTATAGCAGACGCGGACACCCGACCGGCATAGCCATCGTCATCCAGAAGCGGTGAGCTGCCTCCGCCGCCCCTCACCCGGACAGGGCGCTCTCTCTCTCATAGATCTCGCAGATGCTCTTTATCGCATCTTCCAGGCAGTCGTTAATCACTTGATGGCGGAAGAGCCGTCCCTCGCTCATCTCCCATTCCGCTTTCTCCAAGCGGCGCTTCAACTGCTCCTCACTCTCCGTTCCCCGCTTGCGCAGACGTTCCTCCAACTGTCCGAGGGAAACCGGGCTGACGAAGATGCTCACGGCCTCGGGCATGGCCCGCATGACCTGTCGCGCTCCCTGCACGTCTATCTCCAACACCACATCCCGACCTTCCTTGAGAGCGCGGCGAACCGGACCGGACAGGGTGCCGTACCTGTGACCGTATACCTCCGCCCATTCGAGGAAATCGCCGCGGTCCAGGCGCTCCTGGAATTCTTCCTCTTTAAGGAAATGGTAATCGACCCCGTCCACCTCACCCTCGCGAGGGGACCGGGTGGTGGCGGAAATGGAGAGCTCCAGCCGGGGATAGCGCGAAAGCATCTCCCGAATCAGCGTCCCCTTTCCGACCCCGGAGGGTCCGCTGACCACGAAAAGACGCCCTTTCCCCGATGTCGCCTCCAAGCGATCCTCCATCCGCTCGATTATTCCCGTCCGCACCCATCATCCATCCCCCCATGCCTCTTCGGGGGGAAGTACCGAAAACGCGGGCCTGTTATGCGAGGGCTTTGCTTTTATAATGCGGGCGCTCCGCCCCCCCTGACTGCGAGGCATAACCGAGGAGCCATGTGACAAAGGCCCGCCACCGCCCATCCCGCACGTGCCCTAAATACGGCGGAGAAAGACCTTGTGCCCGCGGTCACGTCGTTCGTGCCGCACGCCGCAAGGCCGCTCGCCGGCGTGAGACCCTTTTTGTATGAAGCTTGAGGAAAGCCTCGCTGCGACCCAGATTATTTGAATCTCTCCAGCAAAGCCTTCCTCTGATTGGCTCCCAGCCCTTTTATCTTGCGGGATTCGCTTATCCCCAACTCCTCCATGATCTTGGCGGCACGCAGCTTCCCGATGCCGGGGATGGACTCTATCACCGATTTCACGCTCATCTTGCCCACCACTTCATCGCCTGCCCTGTCGAGGAGGTCTTTGACCTTGAGCTGACCCATCTTCAGCTTCTTTTTGATCTCGGCCCTTTCCTTCCTTATCTTGGCCGCTTTCTCCAGGGCGACCTTTCTCTGCTCCTCCGTAAGTTTGGGCAAGGCCATCTTAACCCTCCTTATTCGATTGCCGCCTACAGGACCATTAAGAGTATAAGCGCTCCCTTTTCAAGCGGCAAGGCGTGTCGGCGCAACGATCATCACACGAAATCCCCCAGAGGACATGGGCGCCTCCTCTAGGGCGGCATCACCCGTAACGGCTACCCGGCGCATCGAGCTTCTCGCCGCGCAGGCACAGTGGGCATTCACGGGGATCCCACGCGGACAGGGGCAGTTCCAAGAGCGCAGTGGTCCGCATGCCTGCCGCCTCTCCCCGCGCTATCAACGCCGCCCTCCCCACCGGCAGGGCGCCCGCTTTAACCGCGAGTTCCTCCAGCTCATCCAGCGAGCCTCCGGTGGTCACCACATCCTCGACCAGAAGGACCTTCTCACCCGCACGGAGCTCCTGCCCTCTGCGCAAGACCATCCTGCCCTCCTTCCTCTCGGCGAATACGAAACGGCACCCCATCGCCCGCGCGACCATGAAGCCGATGATGATACCGCCGAGGGCCGGAGAGAACACCACCTCCGCCCCCAAACCTTTAAGAAGGCCCGCCAAGCGCTCCGCCAGCTCCTCGGCAAGGCGAGGGTGCTGCAGGACCACGGCGCACTGCACGTAGGTATCGCTGTGCTTCCCGGAGGAGAGGCGAAAATGACCTCGTCGGACGGCAGAATACCGCTCGAATATCTCCAGCAGTCCGTCTCTCGCTTCCATACACCTCCCCCCTTCATCCTCTCGGATTGTTGAGAGCCGATGACCCGCCCCTTCTATGCCCGGGCCGCTTCCGCTTCAGAGCGACCCCATCTCTTCGAGGATCTCCCTGGCCCGGAGGGCGGGGTCTTCCGCCGTTATGACCGGCCTTCCCACCACGAGGTAATCGGCCCCCGCCTTCACGGCCTCCGCCGGGGTCCCCACCCTGGCTTGATCGTTTCTCTCGCTGCCGGCGGGCCTTATGCCCGGGACTACCAATACCGCCTTCCTTCCCAGCTCGCGACGCAGCTCCTTCAGTTCGAGCGCCGAAGCGACCACTCCCTCCAGCCCGGCTCGCCCGGCCAGGCGGGCCAGGCGCATCACCTGCTCCCGGGGTTCTCCCCGCAGGCCCACTTCCTCGAGGTCATCCCCATCCATGCTGGTGAGCACGGTGACCCCGAGGAGCAGGGGGGCGCGACCTCCGCCCCTGAGCGCCCGGTCTCGGGCCTCCCTCGCCGCCTCCAGCATCTTCAGCCCTCCCGAGCAGTGCAAGGTGGCCATGTCCACCCCCATCTCCGCCATGGCTTCCACCGCCCGCGCGGCGGTTCGGGGGATGTCATGCACCTTGAGGTCCAGGAAAACCCTGAATCCCCGCTCTTTGAGCATCTCCACCGCCTTGGGCCCGAAAACCGTAAAGGCCTCCAGGCCCACCTTCACCGTCTTCACTATCCCCCGCAACCTTCCGGCCATGCCCGTCAGCTCATCCCAATCGCCCAGGTCCAAGGCGACGATGAGAGGGCTGTGGGGAAGGTCCCATCGTCCCCCGTTCGTCTTATCCACTTCGCCATCACCGCTCTTCGCCCGAATAACTATACAAGGCCGCTCCCAAAAGGCACGTGAGAACCGCCCAGCCCGACGAGGTGCCCCATGCCCTCACCCTCCATCGCGGAGGAAGGCCCGCGTCTTTTCGCCGCATCCGCACCCTCATGCGAGCACCTTTCCCACCAGCTGCCCGACGTTCGCGAGACCCTTGCTGAGGAGATACTCCTTAAGTCCCTGAGCGATCATCAAAGGAGTCCGCGGCTCCCTGAAAAGTGCGGTCCCCACCGCCACGGCCCTTGCTCCCACCAGGAGCATCTCCACCGCGTCCTCCCAACTGCTGACACCCCCGCAGGCGAGGATGGGCAGATCCACCGCCTTGTACGCCTCCCATACGGCCCGCACCGCCAGGGGACGCAACGCCGGACCGGAGAGGCCCCCGGTCACCGCTCCCAGCCGCGGCCTCCAGGTCCGTATATCCACCGCCATGGCCGGAAAAGTGTTAACCAGGCTGAGGCCGTCTGCCCCCGCCTCGGCCACAGCCGCGGCCATCTCTCCCAGAGCGGGGACATTGGGGCTCAGTTTGACCAGCAGAGGCAGGTCGATTACCTCTCTCACCGCCGCCACCAGTCCCGCCGCCACTCTCGGCTCCGCGCCGAACTGAAGGCCGCCCCTCTTGACATTGGGGCAGGAGATGTTCAGCTCGATGCCGCTCAGACCCTCAGCCCTCCTCAGGACGCGCGCTGTCTCCAGGTAATCCTCTCTGCTGAAGCCGGCCAGGTTGACGATGACCGGCACTCCCCAAGATAGGAGCTCGGGCAGGTCCTCCCGAAGGAAGGCCTCGACGCCGCGGTTCTGCAGCCCCACGGAGTTGAGCAAACCGCATGGCGTCTCCCACAGGCGGGGAGGAGGGTTGCCGGCGCAGGGCCGCAGGGTTACGGCTTTGCTGATTATCCCTCCCAGCCCCTCGACATCCGTTAAGCCCGCATATTCCGTTCCCCTGCCGAAGGTGCCCGATGCCGCGAGAACGGGGGTGGGCAGCCGTATGCCCGCCAGGTCGGTGGCCAGCGTCATTCTATCCTCTCCCAATCGAGCTCAACGGAGGGGAAGACGGGGCCGTCCCGGCAAGCCATCCGGTAGCCGGGCGGGTCATCGACCACCGGAACCGCGCACCCCTGGCAGGCTCCGACCCCGCAGGCCATCCTCTCCTCCACGCTCACCTGCAAGGGTATGCCGGCTTCCTCGCACAAACGGTGGAGCGGTTTGAGCATGGCCGACGGGCCGCAAGCATATGCGCGGGCGACCCCATCAAGCCCGCTGTCCCCGAGGAGGTCGAGCACGGTTCCCGCCGCTCCCAGAGTGCCGTCCATGGTGGCGAGACGGGTATCCGCGAGGTCCCCCAGCCGGTGCGGCAGATGCCCGAAATCGGAGGCGGATTCCATGCCCCAGAAAAGGCGGCAACCCACGCCCTCGCGCCGCAGCTCCACCGCGAGGAAGTGGAGGGGGGCGATGCCGGTGCCCCCCGCTACCAGCGCCACTTCTTCCCCGGCCGCTGCCGATGCGTAACCCCTGCCCAGCGGGCCCAAGATGTCCAACGGATCTCCGGGCCGGCGGCACGCCAACCAACGCGAGCCCGCCCCGGTGACCTTCAGGAGGATGCCGAGCGTGCCCCCCTCCACCGAGAACACGCTGTAAGGGCGGCGCAGCACCCGCGGCGAATCTTCGCCGCAGATGATATGGACGAACTGCCCGGGGGCCGCGGAGGCGGCTATCTCCGGCGCTCCGACACGCAGGAGAGCGGCATCACCGCAACCGCGCACCTCCTCCACCACGGCCCGCAGGCGCACCCTCACCTCTGGTCCCCTTCCCGCGTGTCTCCGCGAGGCAGCGGGTTGCCGAAGACGACCCGGCCTTCCCTGCGGGCATTAAGGGCCTCCACCAGAAGCGTCGCGGCACGCATGTCGGTTATGCAGGGGATGCCGTAGCGGGCGGCGGCCGAACGGATGTAAAAGCCGTCGGAGCGGGGGCCTTTTCCTCGGGGGGTGTTCACGATGAGGTCCACTTCGCCGTTCTTGATGTAATCGAGGATGCTGGGGCGCCCCTCGCGCAGTTTTCTCACCTCGACCACTTCCATACCCCCGCGCCGCAGGGCCTCCGCGGTCCCTTCCGTGGCCAGGACGGTGAACCCCAGAGAGGCCATCTCCTTCACCATCATCACAGCCGCCCGCTTGTCCCGGTTGGCCACGCTTATGAAGATGTTCCGCTTGCCCTGAAGAGCGTCCAGTTCGCTCGTGAACACCTTGGCGAAGGCTACCCCTAAGTCAGGCCCGGTCCCCGCCAGGGAGCCCAGGGATCGGCGTTCCGATACCGGCAGCAAGTCCTCCTCTCCCGCCCTCCGCGGCGAGAGGACCGTCCTGCGTACGCCCATCAATCCTTCCGGCAGGCGCGGTTCCCGCCCCGGATCCACGAGCATCCCGCAGGCCGCCTTGATCCCCCACTCCTGCGCCGGCCATCCGCCCAGGAGGGCGATGAGGGGAAGGGTGGCCGAGGCGCCCAGATAGATCTCCTCCAGCCGGAGATCCCCTTCGCTGATGGCTATGCGCATCCTCAGGTTTCCGAGGATCCCCAGCTCCTCCGCCGTCCGCAGCGCGAATCCCTCGACCGCATCGACCTGTTCGGGAGTGAGGCCCAAGGGGGGTACCGAAATCATGCAGTCGTCCGCGGCTATACCCGCGTCTTCCAGGTTCTGGGCCAAGCCCAAAAGCAAAGCCCCGCCGGGCAAGGCGACCACCTCCGCCAGTACCACCACGGCATCCTCGTAGAGGGGCCGCATGGTCATCCTTCCCCCGTAAGGTTCCACTTTCTCGAGATAGAACGACCGCAGGTCCTCAGGGCCGTAGAGGATGGAGGTGCGCAACGCCTCTCGAGGGCCTCTGGTATAAGCCACGTGCGGGTAACCCACCTGCTGCGCCCATTCCAGCGCCCTCTCCAGGCTCTCCACCTCCTCCTCGGCGACTATCTGGGGGGCGCCCTCGATAAAGAGCCGCTGCTCCCTGAGGAAGGACGAGCGGAAGGAGAGTGGTCCCGGCGACAGTCCGGGCACCACGCATCCCCGACCGCTGAGCTCGGATGTCAGCGAAAGGGAGGCCTCGCCTCCGTACTGGGTGAGGACCTCGCCTACTCCCCGCTCGTCTGCGAACTCCGTGAGTGCTTCGGCATCCAGAGCCCCCATAAACACCTCGAAGCCCAGGGAGCAGGACAACAGGGCCAGGAGCGGGTTCTCCCCGTAGAGCAGGGGCTCCTTGCCTGATCCGCGCAGCGCCAGCAGGGCGTTGACGGCGTTGATATCCGCCTCCGCACCCCGCCCGGGGTGATGCGGCTCCCCTCCCAGGAGCAGGACCCCGCCCTCTCTCGCTTCATCGGCCTTTTCCCCGCCGAAAGGCAGAGGGAAGACGCGGGGGGAACCGCTCTTCCCGCCGCCCCCCGACAGAATCGAGAACCATTCCGGCAGGCGGCGGGCGCAGCGGCCCAAACCTACCGTTGATCTCCACGCCCGACGCAGCTTGACCTCGGGTGGGAGCATGGTGAAGGCATCCCCCTCATCCGCGGGGAAGGGCCCTCCGCTTACATCGGCATCCGCGAGCAGGCCCCGCAACCGCTTGGAGGCCTCCTCCAGGTCCTTTCCCCAGGCCATCCACTCGCCGACCGATGATCTCTCCATGTCCAGCAGGGAGTCCTCTTCGACTTCGGCCCCACCATGGAAGGGGAGGCGGACGGCCACATGCCCCACGCTTCCCCGAGAGATGGCGAGATCCTCTACCCCACGCCCCAGGGCGAGTAAAAGATCCGCCTCCGCTGCGTCGCAACCGCAGGCGAAAAGAACGAAAAGGGAGGATTGTCCGGGACCCGGATGGGCCTCGCTAACATAGATCTCCTCCAGGCGCGGGTGCACCAGGATCTCCAGTTCCAGCACGCCCCTGATGTCCAGGATGTCTGCCGTCTTCCCGGCCATCTCCTTTAAAAAGTACTCCAATTCCCCTCCCATGCTTCGGGGCGGGCTTATCCATAACGAATCGCCTCCGTGCATCCCCGCCGGCTCCAGCTGTTCGATTATCCCCAGCACCGCTTTCTCGCCCCGCTGGTCCCGCGCAACCAGGCAGGAGAACTCGCGCCAGCCACTCAGGTCCTCCTCCACCGTCACCTCGTGCACCGGGCTGCGGCGCAGAGCGGCCATCAGCTTGCCCAGGTACTCCTCCCGGTTGCAGGCACGGGATGAGCCAAGGCCTCCCGCCGTATAATGCGGTCTGATCACCAGGGGGAACCCGACCTTGCGCATCGCCTTGATGCCGTCCTCCAGGGACAGCGCCGAAGCGAAACGGGGGACGAAGAGATCGGCGTCCATGAGCACTTCCTTGAACAGGGCGCGGTCCTGGGTGCGGTGGACGGCCTGTACGGACGGCCCCAACATGCGGCAACCGCATCGCTTGAGGATTCCGCTCTTGAAGAGCTCGGTGCTGAGCAGCATGCCCCGCAAGCCGGCCGAGTATCCGGCGATGCACGCGGGGCCCTCCCTTTCCAGCACCGCCTCCACGCTCTCAGCGGTCATCGGTTCCAGGAAGAAACGTGAGCAGGTGCCGGGGATGGTCAAAAGCGAGGTCTCGCTGGAATCCAGGCCGAGGATCGTAAACCCTTCTCGCGAGAGCACGTCGGCGGTACGCCAAGCGGAATAGGCGGCACCGGTGCCGCACTCCGGCGTGAGAGGCCCCGCTCCCAGGACCAGGACTTTGTCGCTCAATTGACATCCTCCCTTACCGGCCCGGGCACCGCCGCCCGGGTCTCAGACATCATCCGCGTCGGCGCCGGGGGCGCCGCATCCAATATCGGCCACCGACCCGCACGCCCGACCGCGACCCATACGCGCTTCTCCGATACTGCCGGACAACCTGGAGCCGGGCGGGAAGAAGAGTTTGCCGTCCTTCACCGTCAGCTCCACCTTCCCCTTCAATCTCATCCCGTCAAAAGGGCAGTTGCGGCTGAAGGAAAGGAAATCGTCAGCGTCCACCACCCTCTCCGCCTCGGGGTCGAAGGCCACCAGATCGGCCCGAGCTCCCTTCTTTATCCCCTCTCCGTAGAGACGGGGGTCCAGCCCGAGGGCCCGTGCCGGCCCGGCGGTCAGCCGTTCCACCAAGGCGAAAACGTCCAACGACCCGCTTTCCAGCAGAGCCGTGCAGCAAGCGGAAAAAGCCGACTCCAACCCGATCATCCCGAAGGGCGCCCTCTCGAACTCCACCTCCTTCTCCTCGAGGGAATGGGGGGCATGATCGGTGGCTACCGCGTCGATAACGCCGTCGGCCAAGGCGCGGCGCAGGGCCTCGCGGTCCTCCCGGCTCCCCAGGGGCGGGTTGACCTTGAAGCGGGGGTCGAGCCCATCCACATCCTCATCGGTGAAGAAGAGGTGGTGGGGCGTCACCTCGGCGGTCACCCGCACGCCGCGCTCCCTGGCCGCCCGCAGCATCTCCACGGAGCGGGCGCTGGACAGATGGGCTAAGTGGATGCGGCTCCCGGTGTGTTCGGCCAGCAGAAGGTCCCGCGCCACCATCACCTCTTCCGCCATGGAGGGATAGCCGCGCAGGCCCAGGCGGAAACTGCAGGGCCCCTCCCGAACCTGGCCACCCGAGGAGAGCGCGTGGTCCTCGCAGTGATCGATGATCAGGCCGTCGAACCGCCTGGCGTACTCCAGGGCGCGCCGCATGACCCCCGCGTCCTGAACGCAGCAGCCGTCATCGGAGAAGGCCACCACCCTTCCGGCTGAGGAACGCATGCGGTCCATCTCCACCATCCTTCCGCCTTTCCTGCCCACGGTGATGGCCCCCACGCAGAAGACATCGGCCCCCGTCCCCTCGGACGCCCTGGCGGCGATCTCCTCCGCCACGGCGGCGCAGTCCACGGGCGGATCGGTGTTGGGCATGCAGCAAACGGCGGTGAAGCCGCCGGACAGTGCCGCCAGCCTTCCCGATGCCAGGGTCTCCTCATCCTCCCTTCCCGGCTCCCTCAAGTGCACGTGCATGTCCAGCCAACCGGGGGAGAGATAGAGCCCCGACAAGTCCAGGGCGAAAACTTCCGCGCACTCTATCCCCTCCCCTATCTCCGCTATGCGCTTTCCTGATATAAGGATGTCCAGGGTCTCTCCCCTCAGACCGCTGAAGGGACAGATGAGTTTGGCCCCCCTCAGGAGGATCCTATCCCGATTCGGCATCTCCGCCCTCCTTTCCCCCCAGGGCCATGAAGAGCACGGCCATGCGCACCGCCAGGCCGCTGGTCACCTGATCCAGCATGACTGCACGCGGGCCGTCGGCCACCTCCGCCGATATCTCCACGCCCCGGTTGATGGGCCCGGGGTGCATCACCAAGGCATGCGGCCGAGCCCTCCCCAGCCTGCGCGCGTCCATCTGGTAAGCAGCGGCATATTCCCTGAGGGAGGGTATGAGCCCCTCTTCCTGCCTCTCCGTCTGCAGTCTAAGCAGATAGAAGACATCGCAGTCCTCCAGCACGTCCTCCAGCACGTAAGAAAAACGCGTCTCCGGGGGCAATCCCGCGGGCATCAGGGTGGGGGGTGCCACCAAGACCACTTCGGCCCCCAACATGGTGAAGGCCTTGATGCAGGAGCGGGCCACCCTCGAGTGCATGATGTCCCCTACGATCGCGATCCTCTTGTCCTGGAGGCAGCCGATCCTGCGGATGAGCGCGTAACAGTCCAGCAGGGCCTGAGTGGGATGGGCGTGCATGCCGTCGCCGGCGTTTATCACCGCCGCGTCGGTCCAGCCATCGATGACCCCGGGGGCGCCGGAGCAGGGATGCCGCACCACCAAGGCGTCCACTCCCATGGCCTGCAGAGTGAGGACGGTGTCCTTGAGGGCCTCCCCCTTGACCACGCTGGAAGCGGCCGCCGCGAAGTTGACGACATCCGCGGAAAGGCGTTTGGCGGCGAGCTCGAAGGATATGCGGGTTCGGGTGGACGGCTCGAAGAAGAGATTGACCACGGTTCGGCCTCGCAGGGCCGGGACCTTTTTCACCGCTCGGCGCGAGACCTCCTCGAAGGAGCGGGCGGTGTCCAGGAGCCAATGGACTTCAGCCGGAGTGAGCTGATCCACGTCGATGAGACTGCGCCCCCTGCGTGCCGCTGCCGCATCCAACCTAAAGCCCCCCCTCCATGATCACCACCTGGTCCTCACATCCGTCGGTCTCGCGCAGGCGCACCTTCACTTTCTCCGAACGGGCGGTGGGGATGTTCTTCCCCACGAAATCCGGACGGATGGGCAGTTCCCTGTGCCCGCGGTCCACCAAAACCGCCAGCAGGATGCTCCGCGGTCTGCCGAAGTCCATCAAGGCGTCTATGGCGGCGCGCACGCTCCTTCCCGTATAGAGCACGTCGTCCACGATGACCAGCCTTTTGTCGGTCACGTCGAAGGGGATGTCGGTCTCGCGCACCTCGGGCTGGGGACGGTCGAAGATGTCGTCGCGGTAGAGGGTTATATCGAGCAAGCCCAGGGGTATCTTCTTCCTTTCGAGCTCTTCGATGAAGTCTGCGATGCGGCGGGCGAGGGGTACGCCTCTGGTCCTGATGCCCACCACTGCCAACCCCTCGGCTCCCCTGTTCCTCTCCACAATCTCGTGGGCCATGCGCCTAACCGCCCGTTCCACGTCGCGGGCGTCCATGACTATCCTCTGAGCAGACCCCATCACCAACACCTCCGGCCCCCATTAAACATCCCGCCACGGACAAAAGTTCGGCGCCCTGGATCGCCGCTTTTTCCTTGACGCCGCACCCCATGGCCCCGCGGCCCCCGCCGCGCATAAAGAAATGCCCGCCGCTCAGCGGCAGGCATCAGGACCCTCATGATCACCATCAACCTTCCCAGCCTCACCGGACTGCTTTAAAGGCCTTACGTATTGATTATAACGATAACCCTCGAGGCGGCGCAAGCGACCGCATGCCCTCCGCTACGGAACGGCGGATCCCGGAGCGAGACCGCCTTTTGCGATGAAGACCCAGATCCCAGATCAAGGCCCGGGCCGCCTGAGCGGATCCGACGCGGCAGCCATAGAGGTCCTCGGCTAAACCACCGCCAGAAGGCCTTTTACCGCTTGCCTGAAAAGGTTATAATCATGCCCGGCGCGTTGGAAAGTCCTTTGAGAAAAGGGAGGAGGGGCCGCCTTGACCTTTAAATGGGGACTGATGCTCATCGCCGCGGGAGGCGTCTGCCTGTGGTTCCTCGCGTTCGTCTTCATGCTCAGGAGCGGTTATCACATATACCGCACCGGACGCTACGCCTGGAAGGATCTGTCGCCCTGGATAAACCGCTTCCGCGAGATGGCGGAGAAGGCACGTTCCCTGGCGGAGAGCATCGGCAGGCGCGGCGAGAGCATCGCCGCGGAGGGCGAGGAGATCAAGGCCGCCCTGGCGGAGATGGCCGACGTGGCCGAGGAGATACGCAGCCATCCCTATGTGAGAGCGGCCCGCATAGCCGGAAAGATAGCGGGCTGACCCGATTTCCTTCAGTTTCGCGGCTCATCTCCCGAAAGATGATGTGATATGGATATCGTGGAAGACGCAGCAAGAGAAGACAGTTCGAGGAAGGCAAGGCCGCGCAGCTTCTTCACCCGTAAGATCGAGGGCAAGCTGCGGGAAAAGGGGCTGGAGATGCCCCAACAGATACTTTCCTTCATGGACCGGCCCTTCGATACCTTCAGCGAGGAAGACAAGCTATTTTATGAGGAGAAGGTCAAGACGCTTTTCGACCAGTTCAGCGAGCTGCTCTTGGAGGTGTTCGATCAGATAGGGAGGCCGGAAGAAGGGTGGGAAGAGTCCACCAAGCTGATGCCGGACTGCCCCGCCAAAGTGGTGGCCATGCTGGCCCTTTACCGCTTCCGCCGTCAGGCGGGGGTTCCGGATGATCCCCTGAACGTGCTGGACCAGCCCCCGGATGTGCCTCCTCCACCCCGCAGCCAGCCCGCACCTGGGCCTCAGGCGGCGAGGAAGGTCATCAAACCCACGACGGGACCGCAGCCCAAGAGCAAATGGTGGGAGAAGAAGATATTCTGAGGGCTTCTGGCCCAGAGCACAGAATGTGACATAGCGGCTTCTCGCGCCGACGCTGGCGGTACTCCGCTGAGACGGCGAAAACGTGGGTGGTTGAGGGGGTTTTACTCCGCCTCGATGATTCCCCCGCCCAGACTTGCCCGGCGACTGTGCCGAGGCGAAAAAAGTGAGGAGTGAAGGTTTGACCCCGCATCAGGCGGACTCCTCACCTTCCTCGGAGCGGGGGCCGTGGGAGGTGATCAGGGTGGGCTCGGCTCCCTTCTCCACGGTGTCCTTGGTCACCACGCACTTCACGATATCGGAGCGCGAGGGGAGCTCGTACATCACCTCCAGCAGCGCTTCCTCCATGATGGCCCGCAGGCCCCTCGCCCCGGTCGCCCGCTTCATCGCCTGCCGGGCGATGGCGCGCAGGGCCCCGTCGGTGAACTTCAGCTCCACCCCATCGAACTCGAAGAATTTCTTGTACTGCTTTACCAGGGCGTTCTTGGGCTCGGTGAGAATCCTCACCAGGTCAGCCTCGCTGAGGCCGTGGAAAGCCGCTATGACCGGGAGCCGACCGACGAACTCGGGGATGAGCCCGTATTTGAGGAGATCCTCCGGCATGACCTGCTCCAGGATCTCCCCGATCTCCCGCTCCTCCGCCTTGCGGATATCCGCCCCGAACCCCACGCCCTTGCGCCCGATGCGGTTCTCCACGATCTTCTCCAGTCCGGCGAAGGCGCCTCCGCAGATGAAGAGGATGTTGGTCGTGTTTATCTGGATGAACTCCTGATGGGGATGCTTGCGCCCGCCCTGAGGCGGGACGCTGGCCACCGTGCCCTCCAGTATCTTCAGCAGGGCCTGCTGCACCCCCTCGCCGGAGACATCCCGGGTTATGGAAGGGTTCTCCGACTTGCGGGCGATCTTATCCACCTCGTCTATGTAGATGATGCCGGTCTCCGCCTTCTTCACATCGTAGTCGGCGGCCTGGATTATCTTCAGCAGGATGTTCTCCACATCCTCGCCCACGTAGCCGGCTTCGGTGAGGGTGGTGGCGTCGGCGATGCAGAAAGGCACGTTGAGCAGGCGAGCCAGGGTCTGGGCCAGAAGCGTCTTTCCGCTCCCCGTGGGCCCGATGAGGATTATGTTGCTCTTCTGCAGCTCCACGTCGCTGCTGGCGTACGATCCCACCTGGATGCGCTTGTAGTGGTTGTAGACGGCCACCGACAGTATCTTCTTGGCCCTCTCCTGGCCGATGACGTAATCGTTGAGGAACTCGTAGATCTCTTGGGGTTTGGGGAGGTCCTCCAGCTTGAGGTCCGAGGCCTCGGTGAGCTCCTCGTCGATTATCTCGTTGCAGAGGTCTATGCACTCATCGCATATGTAGACCCCAGGCCCGGCTATTAGCTTCTTCACCTGCCGCTGGCTCTTTCCGCAGAAAGAACACTTGAGCAGGTCGCTTCCCTCGCTGAACTTCGCCAATCTTCACGCACTCCTCTCCGGGGATTTCCCCGCCCCCTACGTTATCCAATCATATCTTATCGGCCGCGGAGGCCCCAGACTACACTTGAGCCCCGCTCACTTGTTCTCTTTTAGCTTCTTGGAGGTTATCACCCCATCGATCACCCCGTATTCAACCGCCTCATCGGCCGTCATGATGAAATCGCGGTCGGTGTCGGCCTTGATCTTATCCAGCGGCTGCCCCGTATGCTTGGCCAGTATCTCGTCGAGCAGCTGGCGCAGCCTGAGTATCTCCTGGGCGTGGATGCTGATATCCGCCGCCTGGCCGCTGGCGCCGCCCGAGGGCTGATGCAGGAGAACGCGGGCGTGAGGCAGAGCCAGGCGCTTCCCCTTGGCGCCCCCGGCCAGCAGCAGCGCCGCTCCAGAAGCAGCCTGGCCGATGCAGGTGGTGGACACGTCGCACTTGATGTACTGCATGGTGTCGTATATGGCCAGGGTGGAGGTGACGATGCCGCCCGGGCTGTTTATATAGAGATTGATGTCTTTGTCGGGATCCTCCGATTCCAGGTGCAGCAGCTGGGCCATCACCAGGTTGGCCACATGATCGTCTATCTCCGTCCCCAGGAAGATGATGCGGTCCTTGAGCAGCCGCGAGTAGATGTCGAAGGAGCGCTCTCCCCTGCTGGTCTGTTCGATAACTATGGGTATCAGCTGGCTTCTTATCATGGCCTTCTCCTTTAGCCGTCACATATCCATCATTATATTACAATAATTTAATATTTCAACTGTTTTTTACTAACATAACAGATCATCCCGCGGACGGCGGCTTGAGCACCGCGTGCTCCCGCAGGAAGTCGAGGGCCTTGCGCAGCAGAACGCTGTGCTTCATCCCCTCCCTCGCGTCCTCGTCCTCCTCCAGAAGAGCCCGCAGCCGTTCCTCGCTTATGCCGGAGTAGGCCGCCTGCTCTTTTAGCGCGGCGTCCATGTCCTCCTCGCTCACCTCCAGGCCCTCCCTGCGGGCAACTTCCTCCAAGACGAGTTCGCTCTTGACCCTCTCCACGACCTCCCCGGTCAATTCCTCCTCTATGCTCTCCTCGCTCCTGCCGCTGAGGTCCAGGTACCTCTCCATGTTGAGGCCGACTCCCCTCAAACTCTCCTCCAGACGGTGCCGGCGCCGCTCCACCATGGCCCTGACCATCTTCTCGGAGAGGTCCACATCCAACCCCTCCACCAGGGCGCGCATGATCCGGGCGCGGATGAGCTCCTCGGCGCGTTCTTGCTTCGCTTGCCCCAATCTTTTACGCACGTCCTCTCGGAGCTCCTCGATGGTATCGAACGGGCTGGCCTCGCGGGCGAAATCGTCGTCGGCCTCAGGCAGCTTCTTCACCTTCACGTCCTTGACGATGACCTTGAAGGAGGCGATGAGGCCTGCCTGCCCCTCTCCCGCCGCCTCCTCGGGCACCTTCACCTTGACGTCGAGGATGTCTCCCACCCTCTTTCCCTCCAGCTCCTCATCGAACTCCGGCCAGAGCATGCCCTTACCCAGCTCGAACATCATGTCATCGGCGGAGCCGCCTTCCAGGGGCACCCCGTTGACGGTGCCGCTGAAATCGATGAGGGCGAAATCCCCTTTCTCCAGCTTTTTCCCCGGAACGGACTCCAGGCGGGCGAAGCGCTCGCGCAGGCGGTCCAACTCCTCCTGGACTTCCTCCTCGCTGACGGTGCGGTCCGGCTCCTCCACCTCGATCCCCCGGTAATCGCCCAGCTCTATGGGGGGCTTGACGTCCACCTTGGCCACGAAGACCAGTGGCTTCCCCTCTTCCAGCTCCACATCCTCTATGTCCGGCTCGGCCACCGGCTCTATTCCCGCCTGCTCCACCGCCAGACGGTAATATTCCGGCAGCCGGGTCTCCATGACCTGCTCGTATACCGGCTCCATGCCCAATCGGGCTTGCAGGACGCGGCGGGGCGCCTTCCCTTTGCGAAAACCAGGGACGAAGACCTCGCGGGCGAATCGGCGGAAGGCCCTGTCTATGTCCTGTTTCACCTGTTCCGCATCGACCTCCACCCTCAGTAGGACCTGATTGTTCTCCTTCTCCTCGATCTCCGTGCTTATGGACACCTGCCTCTCCTTCCCATGCCTTATCCTGCTACTCGATACGGAGCAACCGCCGGGGCTGGTGCGAGAGGGGGGATTCGAACCCCCACGGGCAAGCCCACTGGATCCTAAGTCCAGCGCGTCTACCGGTTCCGCCACTCTCGCTCGGCGTCGTGCGGCCGCTCCGCCCGGCCTTACTAAACAACGGCCCCGCGCGGTCCCGCCGGGATCCCGATCACCGGCTATCACCCCGACCGCCTTATTCTATTATATAAATAATGCCGGTGGCCCGCCCCATAGCGCCTATGGCCAAAACGCACCCTTAAGCCCCGCTGACCTCCTCACCGCGACCAGCGCGCTTCCCCGCCGTTATGGATGGAGGATGCCTGCTTCAGGTCGGTCCCGGAGACGCCGGTCCCCGCTCTCCCCTCCTCAGCCGCGGATCTCCAGGTCCATTAGGCGCTCGCGAAGGCGGGAGGCGAAGCGCAGGTTGTCGAACACCTCATCTATGCGCTTTTGGTAATCCCGCACCCTCTCGTCCTCCTCCCCTCCCCGGAAGAGGTGCCGGAAGCGACCCTGCGCCTTGAGATACTCGGACACCGGCAGCAGCTCGGACTGCCCCTCGATGATGCGCTTGGTCCCCGCGGTGTAAGCGGTCCGGCCGTTCTCATGCTCATACAGCAGCCAGACACCCGTCTGCACGGCCAGCCGGCTGACCCTGACCGTCGAATCCGAGGGGAACTTCCATCCTGGAGGACAGGGCGCCAGCATCTCGATGTATTTGGTGCCGCGGATGGAAGCGGCCTTACGCATCTTGTTGAAGAAGTCGGTGGGATAGGCCAGCGAAGCGGTGGCCACATAAGGGAGGTCGTGCGCCACCATTATCTGGGCGACGTCCTTGCGCCATTCCCTCTTGCCGCTGATGGTGTTGCTGGTCCAAGCGGCGTAAGGAGTGGCCCCACTGCGCTGGGTCCCGGTATTGGAATACGCCTCGTTGTTGTAGCACACGTATATGAAGTCCTCTCCCCGCTCCGCCGCCCCCGAGAGGGCCTGTATGCCGATATCGTAAGTGCCGCCGTCGCCCGCCCATACCAGCACGTTGGGCCTTTCCCGCAGGATGCCTTTCTTCAACAGGTGTTCGACGGCCGCCGCCACGCCAGAACCGGTGGCGCCTCCCGTGGCGAAGGCCATGTTCAGCACGGGGACCCCCAACGCGCTGTAGGGGAAGGGGCTCTGTAAGACCGAGGTGCAGGAGGCTATGACCACCAGCAGCGTGTTCCTTCCCAGCGCCTTGAAGGCCACACGCAGGGCCATGCTTCCCGGGCATCCCGCACAGGCGGCGCTGCCCTTGAGGAAGAGCTCCTCCTCGGGGAAGTCCTTCAGCCGCACCTGCTCATCCCCTCCCTGCTCGCCAGGTGATGGTCGTTGAGGCACACCGTGGGCCAGCTCACCGCCTCGCGGCGTTCTCCCCGGACTATGCTCCTCATCTCATCCATGATCGTCGTATAGGGGACATCCCGCCCTCCCAGACCGGCGACTGCGTTGAAGATGGGGACCTCGGCCCTGCCGTAGAGCGCCGCCTTGCAGTCAGAGTAAAGAGCGCCCTCCATCCCGAAGGATATGTCCCGGTCGATGACCAGCACGCCCTTGAGCCCGCCCAACAGCTCCACCATCTCCTCCCGGGGGAAGGGGCGGTAGGAACGCACCCTCACCAGGCCCGCGGCCAGCCCCTCCTCCCTGAGGGCGTCAACGGCAACCCTGCACTCGGAGGCCAGGGAACCCATGGCCACCAGGGCGAATTCCGCGCCTTCGATGTGGTACGCCTCCACCAGCGCCCCGTGATGGCGCCCGGTCAGTCCGCGGTATTCCTCCGCGGCCTCGGCGATGACCGACCTGGCGGCGTCGTGCGCCTGCTGCATGGACAGGCGCACTTCCTCGTAATCGCCGGGGTAGATCACCGACCCGTGGGTCAGAGGGTTTTCGACATCCAGTCTCCAGGCGGAGCGGAAAGGGGGGAGGAAGCGGTCCACCTCCTCCTGCTCGGGGAGGTCGGCCTGCATATAGGAGTGAGAGAGGACGAAAGCGTCGTAGTTGACCATGACCGGAAGTATCACCCGCGGGTCCTCGGATATGCGGAATGCCTGGATCACGGTGTCCGCGATCTCCTGGTGTGAGGCGCAGTACAGCTGGATCCAGCCGGTGTCCCGCTGGGAGACGGTGTCCTGATGGTCGCACCATATGTTCCATCCCGGTCCCATGGCCCTGTTGACGTTGGCCATGACCATGGGCAGGCGTACGCCCGCCGCCCAGTGCAGAAGCTCGTGCATGTAGGCAAGGCCGTGGGCGGAAGTGGCGGAGAAAGCGCGCACCCCCACCGCCGCCGCTCCGATTAGGGCGGCCATGGCGCTGTGCTCGCTCTCCACCGGTATGTACTCGCAGTCCATCTCCCCTGACTCGATGAGGCGGCTTATCTCCTCGATCACCTGGGTCTGCGGGGTGATGGGATAGGCCGAGACCACCCCCACCCTGGCCAGCTTCACGGCATGGGCCACGATGTGGTTGGCGATGTCCACCATCCTGCTCATCGGCTGCTTTTGCCTCCCTTTTCCTCCTTGACCATGACGATGGCCCGGCGCGGGCACTCCACCGCGCAGATGCCGCAGCCCTTGCAGTAATCGTAGTCGATGCGGATGTCTTTGCTTATGCACGCCTCCGGGCAATATATCCAGCAGAGCAGGCAATTATTGCAGCGCGCCTCGTCCTTCACCGGTTTGAAGACGCGCCAGGAGCCGGTCTTGCCCACGCTTCCCACCACGGGCACCGACAGAGTGGTGATGACTCCCGGCTCCGCCGCCCTTTCCGGGGCCTTATGTTTCCTCTCCTTTTTCGCCATGCTCTTTCCGGCCTTCCGCCTCACTTATCGCTCATCCGTCCCAAACCTACGCGACAGACATCGATCCCGCAATGATCAGGAGCGGACGGCCTTGCCCTTTTTTCTCACCTCGCGCACCGAGGTGAAGCCGCGGCGGGCCGCTTCCATGCTCTTCTCCAGACGGGGCCCGCTTATGTTCTCCCGGATGACCTCGGTTATCACCTCCAGGGAAACCAGGTTGGACACATAGGAGATAGCCCCGTAAACGGGTATGTTGACCGCCGGCATCCCCTCCACCTCCAAGCCCAGGTCCATGGCTATGGAAGTGGCATCCACCAGGTGCGCCCTGAAAGGCAGTCCGGCATAGCGAGACTCCGAATCCATCGCATCGTTGACCAGCAACACCGTGTCCTCCCTCACGCCATCAGAAAGGGCCAGATCGAGGAGGGAATCGCTCATCACCACCAGCATGTCCGGACGGTATATCTGGCTGACCCGGTATATGGGGCTTTCGCTGAAGCGGAGGAAGGTCTTCACCGGGGCCCCTCTCCTCTCCGCACCGAAGAAAGGAGCGGCCTGCACGTACCATCCGGCCTTGTCGCCGGCTAGGGCCAGCAACCTCACCAGGGTCACCGCTCCCTGTCCGCCCAGTCCGTGAAAACGTATCTCCACCAACGCCGTTTCTCCGCTTCGCTTCGATGCGGGCACAGAGCCTCATGCGGCCCCGCCGCGCCTCCGGCGACTCGGCTCATAATGTTAGCAAAAAATCGGCCCGCAAGTCGATGTTGATGGTCGCTTCGCGCCGCTACGGGGGAAATGGCGCGCAATGGGCCGCGGGCCCGCGAGGTTCCGTCAATCCAGCTCCTGAAGCTCGGGCTCGCTGATCTCCTCGCCCTCGTCCAGGACCTCTTCCTCGTCCGGCAGATCCTCTTCGGCGGTGAGCCCCAGCTCCTGCAGGCCCACCCGTACGCGATCACCGAGCTCGCTCTGCAGGATCACCTTCTCGTGCAGCGCGTCCAGCGCCACCACCCGATAAGATTCCCCATCGAGGTTTATCTCGCTCCCCAACGCCGGCGCTCTCCGGTTGAAGCGGCGGTATGCGTCGTTCTCATAGCGCAGGCAGCACATCAATCTCCCGCAGGAACCGGATATCTTGTTGGGGTTCAGCGGAAGCCCCTGTTCCTTGGCCATGCGTATGGACACGGGATCGAACTGCCGCAGGAACAGGTTGCAGCACAGCACTCTGCCGCAGGGTCCGACCCCCCCGATGATCCTGGCTTCGTCTCTCACCCCGATCTGCCGCAACTCGATGCGGGTCCGCAGGGCGGACGCCAGATCCCTGACCAGCTCCCGAAAATCGACCCTCCCCTCGGAGGTGAAATAGAAGACGATGGAGCTCCCGTCAAAGGCGTAATCCACCTCCACCAGCTTCATGGACAGACCGTGCTTGGCGATGAGCTCCTGACATCTGCGAAAGGCCTCGTCCCTGCGGGCTCGGTTCCTCTCGTGCTGCTGGCGGTCTCGATCCGTGGCCCTCCTCACCACCTTCTTGAGCCCATCCGGTCTCCGCTCGTCGGGAAGGTCGCGGGGCGCTTCCACCACTCGGCCGAACTGCATGCCCTTTTCGGTGGGCACGATGACCTCATCCCCCAGGCGCAGAGATAGGCGGTCGGTGTCGTAATAGGCGACTTTACCGCCTTCTTTAAGACTGATCCCTACCACAGTGACCATGCTCGAACTCTCCGTTCCACACGCGCCGCGCTGCGGGAACCTCCGAAGGGCTCCCTTGGCTCCATCAAAGCTTCCGATACAATTCTAATCCATATCTCATGACCCTATCAGCCCGGCGTCTCGGGGGCGCCCCGGGCTTGAGGCGATGGCGTGCAACCGCAGCAGCACGTTCTCCATGAGCAGTTGGGGATTGACGTTGCCGGAGAGCAGGCGCGCCGCCTTCTCGCAGATCCTTACCGCTTCCACCGCCAACTCGGGATAGAGGTGATGGGAGGCCTGATGCACGGCCTCGGCATACTCGGGGTTCTCCAGGGCCGGCGCCTTCTCCGCTCCCACCTCCTCGACGAGATGGGAATATACGACCACGTCGCGGAACCATGATCCGAAGCCCTCCAGGTAATCCCTCAGCGCCTGGTCCCGCCGCCGCCTGGCTTCCCTTTCCCGCCGGTCCCTGTCCGTTTTCTCCAGGCGCTGCAGGGTCCTGCCGTCCAGCGCTTCCCTGACTTTTCCCAGCTCCCCGCCCTCTCCGCGGACCCTTCCCCCGGCCTCCTCCGCCCCTTGCACCGCGCGCCGGGCCATGTCCAGCACCTGATGCACCGCGCAATCGCGCAACGAGGATGCCATCTCCAGCGCCTCCCTGCGCCTGGCCGCTCGGGTCTCATCTTCCAGGAAAGAGATCGCGCGGGAGAGGATCCCTCCGGATATGCGCGTCAGTCGCTCCGCTTCCTCTGCATCCACCCCCCTTTTTTCCATCAGGAAGGCCTTCACCTCCCGGGGCTTAAGAGGGCGGAACCTGATCCGGCGGCAGCGCGAGACCACCGTAGGGAGCAGGCGCTCGGGGAAAGAAGAGACCAGGATGATAACCGATCCGCCCGGAGGCTCTTCCAGGGTCTTCAGAAGGGTGTTGGCCGCATCCTCGTTCATGGTCTCGGCCTCCTCTACCACCGCCACCGTGCGCCCCGCCTCCAGCGGTTTGAGGCTCAAAGAGCGCTGCATCTCCTGCACCTGAGAGATGCGGATGTGGACGCCCTCAGGCTCCACCAGCAGAAGGTCGGGGTGGGTGCCTTGCAGGGATTGCCGCAGGATGTCGTCCTCCAGCTCTCCCCGCGGGGAGAGCAGCGCCGCCGCGAACACGCGGGCCGCTTCGGATTTCCCCACGCCGCGCGGCCCGTGGAACAGGTAGGCATGATGCGGGCTTCCCCGCTGCAGGCAAGACCTCAGCTCCCGCAGCACCTCGGGCTGGCCGTAGAGGCGCTCCCAGCCGCCGCCGGGTTCGTCCCGCATCTCAGGAGAGATGCTTATCCACCTCCCTCATCACCTGATGGTGCACTTCCTCCGGTTTTTGCGTTCCGTCCAGCACCACCATGCGGTGGGAAAAGAACTTGGCCAAGGTGAGATATGCCTCCTGCACCTCTCGAAAGAAATCCTCGCTCTGCCGCTCCATGCGGTCCCGCTGCCCCTGGACCACACGCCGCATTCCCACCTCATAGGGCACTTTGAGCAGGAAGGTAAGGTCGGGATACAGCTCGCCGGTTGCCCATTCGTTGAGGTTGCGGACCCCCTCCAGGCCCAGGCCGCGGGCCACCCCCTGGTAGGCCAGGGAGGAGTCGATGAAGCGGTCGGAGATCACTATGGTCCCCCTGAGCAGCGCCGGGCGGATGACCTCAGCCGCATGCTGCGCCCGGTCGGCCGCATACAGCAGGGTCTCGGTCATGGCGGTCATCTCCCGCAGCCGGCGGTCCAGCAAGATCTCGCGGATGCGCTCCCCCACACGGGTGCCTCCCGGTTCCCGGGTGCTCATTACCTCCAGCCCCCTCTGCAGGAGATGGGAGCAGAGCATGTTCGCCTGGGTGGTCTTCCCGGATCCGTCGACTCCCTCGAAGGTTATGAACAATCCCTGGCGGTGCCTTTCCTTTTCGATGTTCAAATCGAGCAACTCCTCTTTCTCCGCCGACCCGCCTGCCGCAAAGTCGCATTATATTCCATCCGCCGAGGTGATGTGGATGACCCTCATCCGCCGCAGACGGTTCCGCCGTTCTTCTGCCGCCCCCAGCCCCGCTTCGCGAGGAGCGTTCCCGGAGGCTGACCGGATAGCGGCGCCTCCGTCCGGTTTCAGACATCGCCCCCGTCCGCGTAGATGTCGCCCCCTCGTAGATCGTAGGCCATCACCACCGGGAAATCCTCAATAAACAGCCGATATACCGCTTCCGCCCCCAGATCGGGATAGGCCACCATCTCCATGCTCCTGACCCGCGACCCCAGCAGGGCCGCCGCGCCTCCCACGGCGACCAGATAGACGGCCCCGCACTGGAGAAAAGAACGCCTCACCTCAAGCGACCTGGGGCCCTTGCCGATTACCGCGGCAACGCCTCTCTTGAGGAGTGCCGGCGTGAACGGGTCCATCCGGGAGGAGGTGGTGGGCCCCAGGGAGCCGGCCGGCTTCCCGGGAGGAGCCGGCGTGGGACCCGCGTAATAGATCACGCAGTCCCTGAGCTCAAAGGGCAGCCCGCCCCCTTCCTCCAGGGCCCTGACCATGCGCAGGTGGGCCTGGTCGCGGGCGGTGAACACCGTCCCCGTTATCAGCAGAGGCGTGCCCGCCTCCAGTGAGCGAAGCTCTTCCAGGCCCCGAGGAAGATCTATCCTCGCCGTCCTCTCCTTCTCGTTCATGCGCCCTCCGAAGGATCAGCCCGTTCTTCAGAGTGAAGCGGCTCGTGCGCGGCTGTACCCTCATCCACGGCCGCCGGATCTCCCCCGCGATCATTCAGGGTGATCCTGTCGATACCGCAGGCCCCGCTGCGGGAACGCTCCCCCGCGCCTCCCGGCAGGGAGAAATAATCGCGCAGCCGCAGGCGGGCCACCAGGCCCGCAATGGTGATGAGCAGTCCCCCCAGCAGCAGTATCACCTGCGGCCCGTTGAGCAGGTATCGGAAATCTACCATCCGGTCATCCACCGGACCCGTATAGGAGCCGCCTATGCGGATGACATGCCAATCCTGCGCCCCCACGCCCCACTTCCTCCCCAACCAGTTTATGAAGTCGGCCAGGGGCCCGGCGAGGATGATGGAGAGGAAGATGGAGGTGCGCATGAGCATGTTGATGGTGGCGAACACCCGTCCGCGGAAGTCCTCCTCCAGCGTCTCGTGCAGAAGCGTTATCATCCCCACCACCCCATAACCCATGAACATGCCCCCGACGAAGGCCAGCATGTAAGTAAGCCACCACCAAGCCGCCAGGGAGAAGACGGACACGCAGAATCCGAAGGCGGCGATGGCCCATCCCAGCCATCTCTCTTTGGACAGGAAACCTTTGAGCAGTCCGGCCAGGAGCGAGCCGGCCATCAGCCCGAAGAGCAGGGTGGTGAGCACGGCCATGAAGGAGGCGTTGCCCCCGCCCAGCACGTACTTGACGAACCCCACGGTGAGCACGTAGATGGTACCGCCCCCCAGGAAGCAAACGGTCGTGAGGAAGAGGACGATACGGGTGAGCGGATGGTTCCACATATAGTCGATGCCCTCTTTTATGTCGCTCCTCAGCTGTCGGGAGGAGAACCTCACCACCTTTTCGGGGCCGCGCCGCTTGAAGCTTATTCGCCAAAGAAGATAAGCGGAGGTGATGAAAGTCAGCGAGTCCAGGAAAAAGGCGGAGCGGTTGGGGTCGAAATGCCTGCCGACGAAGCCGGGGTTCATCCTTCCCAGCCAGGCGATGACCCCGACCACGATCCCGGCCACCGCCGCTCCGAAAGCCATGGAGGCGAACAGGGTCAGCGAGTTGAGCGAATTGGCGTAGGTGAGCTGCTCGGCGCCGACCAAGTCCGGTATGCTCGAGTCCTTGGCCGGTCCGTAGATGGTGGTGAAGGTCTCCATGAGAAAGACCAAGATGCATATCATCAACAGGGAGTTGGAGAAAGGGAGGATGATGACCAGGACGGCCCGTGCCAGATCGCAGGAGATGATGGTGGCCTTGCGGTCGAATCGGTCGATGATGACGCCGGCCAGAAAACCCAGGAGTATGGCGGGGAGGAAGCGCGCCACCATCATGAGGCTGATGGCGGAACTCTTGCCTCCGGAAAGCGTATCGACGTAGGCGAAGAGAGCGGCGACCACCACCCAGTCGCCGATGGCCGATATCATCTGGCTCAGCCAGAGCCGACGGAAGTCGCGGTTGCCCAGCAGGCGCAGGTATTCCGCGGGACGGATCTGGAAGGTCTCCTCGGTGCGCTCCTCCTTGTGCCGGAAAAGCCTGTACCCGCTTTCCCTCGCCTCCCTTTCTTCTCTGGTCAAAGTCCCGCCGCCCTTCTTCTCAAGGCGTGGCAGGAGATGGCCACCGCCAGCGGCAGGTTGGCTATGTGGGTCGGCAGCGGTATCAGGTGCACGGCCAAAGCCGTATGGGCCCCTCCCATTCCCGCGGCACCTATGCCCGACCGGTTGATGGCCTCGAGCATCTCGGACTCAAGGGAGCCGTAACCCGGATACGGGCAGGGGGTGCCCACGGGGCGCAGCAGGGCGCGCTTCGCCGCCAACACGCAGGTATCGGCGGAACCGCCCAGGCCCACTCCCACCACCACGGGGGGGCAGGCGGAGGGGGCCTTGGCCAGCACGTGTTCGACCACCTGTTCCACGACCTCCCCGGGGGGCGCGGTGGGCAGGAGCATGCGCAGCATGCCGGCATTTTCGCTCCCGCCCCCTTTGGGCATGACCGTGAGGCGCAGGGCGCCCTCTTCCCCAGTCTGCTCCAAGTGAAGCTGGGCGGGGATGTTGGTCCCGGTGTTGCGGCGTCTCAGCAGGGGGTCCGACACCACCGACGCGCGCAGAAAGGCCTCCCGGGTGGCGGCCGCCACGCCGCGGTCGACCGCTTCCTGCGCCTTTTCGGGCAGCAGCACATCGGGGCCGAATTCCAGGAAGACGTTGAAGTAACCGGTATCCTGACAGACGGGCAGGCGCTCTCTCCTGGCCACCTCCAGGTTCTCCACGATCTGCTCGAGCGCGTATTTCCCCAACCGGTGCTCCTCCGCCCGCAGGGCATCCCTCAGCGCCGCTTCCACGTCCGCGGGAAGATCCACGCTGGCTTCCACGGTAAGCTGCCTTACCGCCTCTTCCAGGTCAGCGGCGGAGATCCGCCTCAAGCGCTCCCCCTTTCTCTCGGGGATCAGAACCGCAGGTTTTCTTTCAACCGCTCGATCTGGCCGCGGATGTGTTCGGCCGACCTCGTCAGCGCCTCCCTTTCCTCCGGGTCCAGATCCAGCTCGACAACCCGTTTCCATCCTCCCTCGCCCAAGACCACCGGAACCCCCATGAAGATGCCTTCTATGCCCATCTCTCCCTCCAGCAGGACGCTTGCCGGGAGGATGCTGTCCTCGTCTTCCATCATGGCTTTCAGCAACCTGAACACCGCGGCGGAGGGGGCGTAGAAGGCGCTCCCGCTGCCCAACAGGGAAACGATCTCCGCTCCCCCGTCCCGCGCGCGTGCCGCCAGCTCGTCCAACTCTTCCCTGGGGAGCAGGCGCTGCAGAGGTATCCCGCCCGCCTGAGAATACCCGGGGAGGACCACCATGCTGTCGCCGTGGCTGCCCATGATCATGCAGCGGATCTCGCTGGGGGGCACGCCCAGCGCCCGCCCCGCGTAATATTGGAATCGGGCGCAGTCCAGGGTCCCGGCCATACCCAGGACCCGGTGGCGCTCGAAGCCGCTCACGCGCCATGCCAGCCAGCTCATGGCGTCCAGAGGGTTGGTGACCATCACCAGCACCGCCCGGGGAGCCGCATCGCAGGCCCTCTTCACCACATCCCTGACCACTTCGGCGTTCCTGGCGATGAGGTCATCACGGGACATCCCCGGCTTCCGGGGGAATCCGGCGGTAACGACCACGACTGAGCTCCCTTCCAGGAGGGAATAATCACCACCGCCTTCCACCTCCGCCGGTGAAGACAGAAAAGCGAGTGACTGCGCGATGTCCAAGGCCTTGCCCCTGGCCATGCCCTCCTGCACGTCCACCAGAGCCACATGAGCCAGGGCGGATTCGGCCACCCTCTGGGCCAGGGTCGCACCCACCTGCCCCGCTCCCACGATGCCCACCTTGCGCATCGGCACCCCTTTCTTTTTACAATATGTAATTATTAGACACTCGCTCACGAATATTTTAATGCCGTTACGCCCCGCGGTGAAGGGCCGCTCCCTCGGACTATGCGGCTATGCGGCGGTGGATACCGGTCTTTCTGGGATCTCAGAGGGGGCTTTCGCGTTTGCGGGAAGCGGGGATACCGTGGGTGCGGAGATGAGCCCCTGCCGCCTCAACCCTGGGCTTCCTGCTTCTGCCTCTGTTTGCTCGGGCAGGACGGGTCGAGGCAGAGCTGCCAGGCCCGACGCCTGCCGCTGCTTATCTTTACCTTGGGGGATCCGCATTCCGGGCAGACCTCGCCGGTGGCCATGACGCTGCCGCTCTGGGGAAGTGGATAGGTGGTGGTGCACTGAGGATAACCGGAGCACCCCACGAAACGCTTGCCCGATTTTCTCGCTTTGAGTATGCGCAGGTTCCCCCCGCATGTGGGGCAGTCCCCCAGTATCCTGTCCTCGCGGATGCCGTTGCGTATCTCCGCCGCCAGGTCCTCTCGGCTGCTCTCCAGCATGGCCATGACCCCATCGAGCAGATCCCGCGACTTCTCAACCACCTCGCGCCGCTCCACCTTGCCCTCGGCGATGCGGTCCATGTCCTCCTCCAGGCGGGCGGTCATCTCCGGGGTGGAGATGGGCGAGGCGTATTTGCGCAGAGCCTCGGTCACGGCGATCCCCGTTTCCGTCGGCACGATGGGGTCGCCGTGGATATATCCCCTCTCGTAGAGGCTCTCTATTATGGTGTGGCGGGTGGACTTGGTCCCCAGGCCCAGCTCCTCCATCTTCTCGATGAGCCGCCCCTGGCTGTAGCGGGCGGGCGGCTGAGTCTCGCCCTCATCGAGGCTGCGGTCCACGACAATGACATCCTCACCTTCGGAAAGCTCCGGCAACAGCACGTCTTTCTTGCGCCCGTAGGGGTAGAACCTGAGCCAGCCCTCCTCGATCACCCGGGAGCCTCGGGCTACGAAGGGCTCGCCCCCGCTCTCCAGCTCCACCTTGAGCGAGCTGTAGCGGGCCTCCGGGGACAAGGTGGCCAGAAAGCGCCGAAAGACCAGTTCATACACTTTCCAGTCCTGCGCCGAGAGGTCGGAACGCCCAGCCGGCGCAGTGGGATGGATGGGCGGGTGGTCGGTGGTCTGCTTCTTTCCGCGGGTAGGCCTTATGGACTTGAAGGCCAGTATCTCCCGGCAGTATCCGCCCAGCTCCTCGCATCCTGAAAGCGTCTCCAGCAGTCCCCGTATGTCCAGGGAAGGCGGGTACACGGTGTTGTCCACCCGCGGATAGCTGATGTAGCCGTTCATGTAAAGGTTCTCGGCGATGCTCATGGCCTTGGCCGCGGCTATCCCCAGGGAGGCAGCGGCACTGAGCAGGCCGGTGGTGTTGAAGGGGATGGGTGGGGCGGTGGCGCGCTCTTTCTCCTCCACCGAGGTGACCGTAGCCGTGTCGGTTACGCGGGCGAAGGCGGCTTCCGCCTCTTTTTTCTCCCCGAAACGTTCCTTGCGGTGGATGGCGGCGAACTCGCCGTCGCCTCCCTCGCGCTTGCGGCATCGTATCTTTACCGTCCAGAAGGCGACCGGGACGAATTCCTTGCGCTCCTTCTCGCGATCCACTATGAGGGCCAGAGTGGGGCTCTGCACCCTGCCCACCGAGAGGAACTGCTTGCCCAATCGAGTGGAGGCCAGGGATATGAAGCGGGTGAGGCTCGCCCCCCAGACCAGGTCGATGTCCTGGCGGGCCTCCCCCGCCTGGGCCAGGTCGTAATAGATGCTCTCCAGATTGGCGAAGGCATGCTCGATCTCGGCGGGGGTCAATGCGGAGAATCGGGCCCGCCTTACCGCGATGTCCGGCCTCACCTCCCTGACTTTGCTGACCACATCAGCGCCGATGAGTTCTCCCTCGCGGTCGAAGTCGGTGGCCACGATCAGTTCGTCGGCCTCCCGCGCATGCTTCTGGATGGTGCGGAGCAGGGTCTTGTTGTTGGGTATCTTGACTATCTCCGCCCGCACCAGTTCACGCGGGTCCACGCCCTGCCACTGCTGATAGCTCTCGGGAAAATCGACCTTCAGGATATGCCCTTTGAGGCCTATGCATCGGTATTCCTCACCGTCCCTGTTGAAAACATAGGCGGAACCCCCCTCCTTCCCCAGGGGCTTGGCCTTGTCGCCGGAGAGGATCTGGGCGATACGCCGCGCCGTGGTGTTCTTCTCGGTTATGATCAGCTTCATGCCGCCTTCCTCGCCGTATGGTGACCAGCCTCCACCGGAAAGCACACGGGCTTTATGCTAAACAGAACGATTTCGCCTTGTCAACAC
>JACVIY010000007.1 GCA_015711755.1 Candidatus Geothermincola secundus
CGAGCCCGTATCTCAACACCTCCGTCGCCCTGGAAAGGGCGGAGGTCCCCCAGGAGGCTTTCATCGCCGCTCTGCGCCTGGGCGGAGAAGGTCGGGAGGAAAAGAAATAATGAGGCTTTACCTGCACATCCCCTTCTGCTTACGAAAGTGCCCCTATTGCGACTTCGTGTCGTTTAAGGCCGACCGCGGCATTATGCGGGATTATCTTCAGGCGCTGGCTAGGGAGATGAGGATCGTGCGCGAACTGGAGGGCGGGGGAGCGCTGGAGTCGGTCTACTTCGGCGGCGGCACGCCCTCCCTTTACCGCCCCCGAGAATTGGGATGGTTGTTGGAAGAAGCGGCAGCCCTTTGGGGTTTAAGGGAAGATGCGGAAGTGAGCGTGGAAGTCAATCCTGCCACATGGAAAGGTAGCGAGATCAGGGAAGCATGGGATCTGGGCTTCAATCGGATGAGCTTGGGGGTGCAGTCTTTTCGCCAGCGGGATCTCGAGGTCTTGGGAAGGCCGCACGGTTCGATCGAGGCCTTAGAGGCGGCTTGCGCGGCCCTGGCCCTGAGAGGTCCCACGGTGGGTTTTGATCTCATTTACGGGATCCCCGGTCAGAGTATTACCGATTGGGAGGAAACGCTAAGTTTGGCCTTACGCATGAAACCCCATCACCTATCCTTCTACTTGCTCACTCTGGATGAAGGGATGCCGCTTAAAAAGAGCCTGGATAAAGGGCACCACGCCTTGCCCGACGATGAGGAAGCTGCCGCTATGTATGAAGCGGCATGCGGATTGGCCGCCGAGCACGGCTATGTCCACTACGAGGTTTCCAACTTCGCCCTGCCGGGTCACTTCTGCAGCCATAACCTCGCCTGCTGGAGGAGGGAAGGCTACTTGGGACTGGGGTTGGCCGCTCATTCTTTCCTCCCCCCTTCGCGCAGGTGGAGCAACATCGACGACCTCAATGCCTATATGGCTTCCCTGGGAGAGGGAAAGCTGCCTCTACGGCGGGAAGAGCGCTTGACTCCCGAGGAGGAAAGAGAAGAGGAGGCGATGCTGGCGCTGCGCACCGCGGAGGGATTGCGGCGATCCTTTCTCCTCGAAGGGAAAGGCGGAGATCGTCAGCATAATTGGTTGAAGTGGCTGGAGGAAGAGGGGATGGTATGGATGAAGGAAGATGCCTTCGGCCTGACGGAAAAGGGGATGTTCGTGTCCAACGACATCTTGGCGACTTTGCTGTGCTGTTGACGCTCACCCGGTCTCTCTGCTAATTTCTAATCGAGGATTTTGGCACTCGAAAAGGGAGAGTGCTAATATGGCATTGGACAGGCGCAAGGAGACGATACTCAAAGAAGTGGTGTTCCGATACATCACCACCGGCACGCCGGTGGGCTCCGCTACCATTTGCGAGAACCTGAACTTGAGCATCAGTCCCGCCACCATCCGAAACGAGCTATCCAAACTCGAGGAGATGGGTTACCTGTATCATCCCCACACCTCAGCAGGGCGTGTTCCAACGACCATGGGATATCGTTATTACGTCGATTCGCTGGCCGGCAGGACCCGCCTGCGCAAAGAGGAAAAGGAAGCGGTGCTGGCGCTTTTCTCCGCGAAATCCAGGGAGATGGAGCGCACCCTTCAGGAGGCCACCGACCTGCTCTCCCGTATAACCCATTCGCTGGCCATGGTCATCGCGCCGCCGCTCCGCCGTTCCACTCTCAAACATGTGGACCTGGTTCCCCTGAATGAGAGGTTGGTGCTGCTGGTTATAATCACCAACACCGGAAGGGTTGAGAAAGAATTGCTGGAGATGGAAGAGCCGATGCCCCATGAGACCCTGAGAAAAGCACAGAATTACCTCAACCGGCGCCTGCGCGACCGCACTTTCGAGGAGCTGGAGGGACTTGATCCGGGGAGCTCGCGTCTGCCCGCGCAGGTGCACCCCCTGATCAACCGCATATATCGGGAGATAAAGGATATGCTTACCCGGGAGGAATCCGAGGGGGTCTTCATCATGGGCAAGGCCAATCTGGTAAGGGCCCATGAGAAGAAAGAGGACATCGAGCGCATAGAGCAGCTCATGGAGGCCTTGGAGCAGCAGTGCTTCATACTCAGCCTGGTAAGAGAGGTGGTAAACGAAAAGCAGCTGCTGGTCCGTATCGGCAGCGAGAACCTCCTTGAGGAGTTGAAGGGCTTCAGCCTGGTGGCCACCCCCTATACGGTGGACGAGGATCAGCTGGGCACCATAGGTGTGCTCGGCCCCGTTCGCATGGATTATGCCCGCATAATCCCCGCGGTCGATTTCCTGGCTCGCTCCCTGAGCAAATCCCTGCAGATGTTGAGGGGATGATCATGGAAGATCTCTATTCCCTGCTGGGAGTGTCGCGCAACGCTTCACAGGAGGAGATCAAGAGGGCTTACCGCCGTTTGGCCCGAGAATATCATCCTGATCTGAATCGGGGAGACAGGGAGGCGGAGGCGCGCTTCAAGGATATTGCCCGAGCCTATGAGGTGCTCAGCGATCCCCAGAGACGCCGACGTTACGATCTGTACGGAGATGCGGATATATCTCCCGCCGCGGAACGCGGATTCGCCGATTTCACCAGTCCCTTCGGGGACATCTTCGACCTGTTCTTCGGTAGGGGCAGGAGGGATAGGGAATGGGCACCCCGGCGCGGCAGCGACCTGACCTGGCGTCTCACCCTGACCCTGGAGGAGGCCTTCTTCGGAACGGAGAGGGTCATCGAGGTGCCCCGACACCGGGAATGCGGTTCTTGCAGCGGAAGCGGCCTGGAGGCGGGATACGATCTGGACCTCTGCCCCGCCTGCGGGGGAGAGGGGCGGATAACCTCCACCAAGCGCACGGCTTTTGGGACCTTCACTTCCACTTCCACCTGTCGGCGTTGCGGTGGTCGGGGGGGCATAAACACCCATCCCTGCCCCGCCTGCGGGGGAGAGGGGACCCTCTTCGAGGCCGAGAGGATCGAGTTGAAAGTGCCGGCGGGAGTGGACGATGGCGATCGATTGCGAGTGCCCGGCAAGGGAGAGGCGGGTTCCGGAGGCGGGGCACCGGGCGACCTCTACGTGGTCATGGAGATTGAGCCGCATCCCTACTTCGAGAGGAGGGGGGAGGATCTATACGGAAGGATCATGGTCAGCGTGGCGGAAGCGGTGCTGGGGACGGAGCTCGAAGTGGAGCTCCTGGACGGCAAGGAGAAACTTAAAGTGCCTCCTGGGACTCAACCCGGACACGTTTTCGTCATCCGAAACAAGGGGATGCCGATGCTGCGCGGCGGCAGGCGAGGCGATCTGTACCTGGAGTTGATGGTGGAGATACCGGAAAAACCCAGCCACGAGGAGAAAAGGATCTTCAAGGAGCTGGCCAGACTGCAGTCCCGAAACGGTAACGATAGGAAATGCCTGGTCCCCCGCGAGGCCGACGGGGCTTGAGGATATAAAGGCGAAAGAGGGCCGCAAGGGAGAGCTGGCCGGGGTTCTCGCATCGGGGGAGACGATTGAGCGGAGATAAGGGAAACGTCGAGCATTTGTTCATCGAGCCCGGCGATCTCGTTGAGGGGAGTTTCTCCCTGGCGGGAGAGGAATTCTTTCACCTCCTTAAGGTCAAAAGGGCGCGTAGGGGGGAGGAATTCACCTGGAGCGACGGAGCCGGAAGGACGGGTCGGGCCGTCCTGAAAGAGGTGGATGGCTCCAAGGCCGTGTTCACGGTACTGGAGATAAAAGAGGTCAGACGCCGGGCGCCGTCCTTGCGCCTGTATCAGGCCCTGCCCAAGGCAGGCAAGATGGATGACATCATGAGGCGCTGCACAGAGGTGGGGGTGGACGGCTTTATTCCCTTTGCCTCCTCCAGGTCAGTGCCGGGGCTTCGGAGGTACTGGAGCGATCAGCGCCGGAGACGCTGGGAAAGGATCGTGAGGGAAGCGGCGAAACAAAGCCGCAGAGATTTCTTGCCTACGATAACAGAGCCGCTTACCTGGGAGGATTGCCTGGACATGCTGCGCGGGGAGGAGCTGGCCCTTCTGGGATGGGAGGGGGAGGGTGAGAGAAGGGTATTTGGCGCACTGCCGGAGAAAGCGCCGGGCAGCGTGGCCCTAGTGGTGGGACCGGAGGGGGGGTTCTCTGCGCATGAGGTTAAGGAGTTGAGCGAGGCCGGCGCTCTTCCGGTGACCCTGGGCGCTAATGTGTTGCGCACCGAGAACGCCGGCATGGTGATGGCGGTGCTGGTAGGCGGCTTCTATGGGATCATCTGAGAGAAGAGTGCCCATGCGTTCCCTCGAAGGGATGAAGGATGCGGAGTATCAGCCCGGAAAGGGCCAAGCGGCGCGAGAGGCGATGACTTCGCTGGAGATCATCAATCTGGGATGTAAGGTCAATCAATCCGAAGGGCGCGTACTGGCACGGCGGCTTGCCTCTCTCGGGTTTGACGTTGCCGATCGATGGGAGAAGCCCCGCGTGACCGTCATCAACGCATGCGCCGTGACCGCTGCGAGCGAGGCCAAGGCGCGTAAAGAGGTGGCGCGGGCGCGCGGGCGCGGCTCGTCCATGGTTGTGTTGACCGGCTGTCTGGCCGGTATGGGTATAGAGAGATGGCGCGAGGAGTCGCGGCCTGATGCGGTGGTCCCGCAGAAAGGAAAGGAGGATCTGCCGGAACGGCTTGCGGAATCCTTGATTCCAGCCGATCTCCGAAAGCGGAGAGCCGACCGCGCGCTTCCCGTCGGGAGTCGGGCCAAAGCTTTTATAAAAGCGCAGGACGGATGCGGGCACCCGTGCTCTTATTGCGTGGTTCCCGCGCTGAGGGGAGGACCCGTGAGCTTTCCCGCGGAGCGGATCATAGGAGAGGCGCGGCGATGTCTGGAAGAAGGAGCGGGAGAACTGATCCTGTGCGGGATAAATCTCGGTGCCTGGGGCGATGGGAAGGGAGGCAGACTCGATAGGCTGGCATCCCTGATGCTCCGGTTGGGAGGGGGTTTTCGTTTGCGCCTCAGCTCGATAGACCCGCAGGATCTTGATGAAGATCTCCTCGACGGCCTGCGCGAGATCGGGAGGCTTTGCCCGCATTTCCATATCCCCTTGCAGAGCGGCAGCGACCGCGTCCTGCGGGCCATGGAGAGGGGATATGGCTCCGACGATTACCTATACCTGATAGAAGAAATACGCAGAAGATGGAACGACTGCGCCGTGACCACCGATGTCATAGTGGGTTTCCCCGGCGAGAGCGAAGCCGATTTCAACGATACCCTCGAGCTGCTGAGGGAGATAAGGCCTTCGAGGGTGCACGTGTTCCGCTATTCGCCTCGTCCGGGGACTAAGGCGGCAAAGATGAGCGGACAGGTCAGCGAGGCGGTTAAGCGCGAGAGAGCGGCCGAAGTCTCGTGCTTGGCGACCACATTGTCCGTGGAATATGCCGATTCGCAGGCGGGGAAGGAACTCGAGCTTCTTGTTGAGAGAAGCTCGCCCTTCGGAGTATATGGGACCACCGGCAATTATCTGAAGGCGTTGATTCCCGGGGTCTCGGCGGAGACGGGAGCCCTCTTGAGCGGACGCGTGGAGAGGTCGGAGGAGGGGCTGCTGGTAATGAACGCGGCCTCGTCAGCAATGAAAAGCGCAAGCGTTTAGGCTTGAAAGGGGGTGGGGTCCCTCGAAAACGGTTGGCTTGCGTGACATGCGGGGGCTTCGGGCCGCGGTGGAGAGGTGGTGGGCGAGTAAGGTTCGCTCTTTTAATATAGAAGGACTGGGGTCCCTTAATGGGATTCGTGAATGGTTGGAGGAAGAAAGAATGGGAGATTGCGTTTTCTGCAAGATAGTCGAGGGAGGCATCCCCTCGGAAATCCTCTATTCCGACGACAGAGTGATCGCTTTCCGGGACATAGAACCCCAGGCCCCCGTCCATTTCCTGGTGGTGCCGCGCCGCCACGTGGAATCGGCATTCCATCTGAGGGAAGGTGACGGCGAACTGCTCGCTCGAATGTTCGATGCGGCGCAAAAGGTCTGCGCCGAGCTCGGGGTTGAACGCTCGGGAGTCCGCATCCTCACAAATGTGGGGCCCGATGCCGGCCAGGTGGTCATGCATTTCCACCTGCACGTCTTGGGGGGCAGGACGATGGGGTGGCCGCCGGGATAACGGCGAGGCCCAAAAGGCAAACCCGCGATTGTATTAACCGCTGACAGGATATAAAATCGGTTTTGGAAAGGAGAGTGCTGGGAGATAAAAGAGCTGAAGATCCTGGTTCCCGGGAACCAGCCGATGGTAAGTCTCCTGGGACAACGTGATGAGCTGCTGAAGATCGTGGAGAGCGCCTTCGGCAGCGATATCCTGGTCCGGGGCAATGAGATCACCGTAAGGGGCGATGACGAGGAAGTAGAGACGATCGGCCGCCTCTACGAGGAGCTTCTGAACGTGCTGGCCGCCGGATTCCCTCTCACGGTTGAGAACGTGGAGAGGGCCATAGAGATGGTCTGCGAGAAGGATGGCCTATCCCCCACCGAGGTGTTCACCGACATCATCATCAACAGGCGCGGAAAGATCATAAGGCCCAAGACGCCCAACCAGAAACATTTCGTGGAAGCCATCCGCAAGAACACCATCGTCTTCGCCATAGGCCCTGCGGGTACCGGCAAGACCTACCTGGCCATGGCCATGGCGGTCAAGGCCCTGCTCACCAGGGAAATAGGCCGCATCATCCTGACCCGTCCGGCGGTGGAGGCGGGCGAGAAACTCGGATACCTGCCCGGAGACCTCTATCAGAAAGTGGACCCCTATCTCCGCCCTCTTTATGACTGCCTTTACGAGATGATGGCGGTGGATCAGTTCCAGAAATACATGGAACAAGGCATAATCGAAGTGGCCCCCCTTGCCTTCATGCGAGGGCGCACCCTGAATGATGCCTTCATCGTTCTGGATGAGGCCCAGAACACTTCCCCGGAACAGATGAAGATGTTTCTCACCCGCCTGGGATTCGGCTCCAAGGCGGTAATCACCGGGGACATCACCCAGATAGACCTGCCCGACCCCCGTTCCTGCGGGTTGAACCTGGTGAGGGAGATACTGCCGGGGATAAACGGGATAGAGTTCATCTACATGACCGAGAAGGATGTGGTCAGGCATAAGCTGGTCCAGCAGATAGTGCGGGCATACAAACAATATGAGGACGAGAGGAACGGAGCCGCTCCCGCGGATTCCCTGGAGGGAGGGGTTCATTAAGAATTGGAAGCGAAGGAGCCGCCCGAAAAGCCATCAAGCACCCCGGATGGGAATAAAGGAAGATGGGACGGAAGGGCACTGGCTGCCACCTTTGCCTGCCTGCTCGTGGTGTTCGTCCTCTCAGCATCACCATATATAGGAGACAGGGGCTCATATCGTATAGGCGCGCCCAGCCCCGATACCGTCACGGCCACGCGCTCCTTTCAGGTCGAGGACCCCGAGAGGACCGAATCGGAGCGCGCGAGGCGCCGCGAGGAGGTGAAGAGGGCCTACATAAAACCCGGCCGCAGTGCCGAGGCCGCCGCAGCTCTCCGCGAGGCGCTCCAATCCTTGAACGGATGGCTTGAAAGCGGCATTGCCATCGGGGAAGCAAGCGCCCTGGCTTCTTCCGCCGGCCTTAGGATCTCATCGGAAGAAATAGCCGCCTATGCAAGGGCGGATAGGGAGATGAGGAACCTCCTGGAAAGGTCTGCCGCGGAGGCGCTGGTCTATCTGGAGAAGGAGCCGGTATCGGCTGAGAACATCGAGGAGATAAGGGCTGAGGCGGCGAGGCTTGCCTCCGATCTGCCCGTGGAAGAGGAGCTCCGCAGGGTAGCGGCTACTCTGGCAGCTGCCTTTATCAAACCCAACACCGACCTTCCCGCGTCCTACGTGCTCGCGGAGGCGGAGAGGCAGGCTCAGTCGGTGCCCGTGTTCTTCGAGCAGGTCAACGAGGGTGAGGTGATTGTGAAAAAGGGCGAGGTCGTTACGGATATGACCTTGCGTAAATTGGAGAAATCGCGCGTCCTCGATGTGAGCTTCTCGGCACGTCGTCTGCTCGGCATATTCTTTTTTTTCACCATGCTGGCAGCCGCTTTCTATCTTTATCTGGTCGGCAAGAGGCCTAGCAGGTACCTGCCTGCTCGCATCCAATTGTTCTACCCGGTTGTCATGGTGGCATTCGCTCTGCTCAGCCGCCTTTTCACGGTGCTCGCCCAAGAAGAGCTGCTGTGGGGATTCATGATACCCGTGCCTCTGGTAGCCGTGCTAACGGTGTTCATCCTGGGAAAGGAGACCTCTCTGTCAATGATCGCGCTCTCCACGCTGATAGCCGGGGTCATGCTCAAGGGAGATTTCGTACTCACCTTAGCGGCTCTTTCGGGAGGCTTGATGGCCGCGATTTTCGCTCGCCGGGCGGACAGGCGTGAGGATCTCCTCAAACAGGGGTTGTGGATCTCGCTGTCGGTGGGATTGGCTGATTTCGCCATCGCCTTCATCTTCCTGACCCCCGTACAATCCGTTGAGGCATTGGGAATGGGCGTTGCCAACGGCATGCTCTGCGCCGTGCTTGCCTTGGGCATGCTCCCCCTCCTGGAGAAGGCACTGGGGGCCACGACCCACATGCGCCTTCTGGAGCTGGCCTCCCCCAACGCTCCGCTGCTTCGCCAACTGATCGAAAGGGCTCCGGGCACTTATAACCACAGCCTCATGCTCGGGAACCTGGTGGAGACTGCGGCGCGCTCGGTGGGCGCGGATCCCTTGCTTGCTAGGGTGGGGGCCTATTATCATGACGTGGGAAAGATAAACAGAGCCTCCTTCTTCATCGAGAACCGCGGAGTGAATGGCGCTCAGCAGGAGGAGGTGCCTCCCGACGTCAGCGCAAGGTACATAGCCGACCATGTCAGAGACGGCGTAAGGCTGGCGCGGGAGCACAACCTGCCGCAGGAAGTGATAGACATCATCAATCAGCATCACGGCACCACGCTGATGAGATATTTTTATGCGCAGGCGCTGGAGGAGTCCGAGAGCGGAGGCGGCCAAGGGCAGGTGGAAGAAGGCGATTTCCGTTACAAGGGGGAAAGACCGCGCAGCAAGGAGGCCGCCATCGTCATGTTGGGGGATGCCCTGGAGGCCACCATACGCTCCCAGCCGTCCTCGGAAAGGATAAAACCCGAGGAGATCATCGACAGGGTCATCGAAGAGAGGGTGCAGGACGGACAGCTTGACCAGAGCGAGCTGACCATGCATGACCTTGAGGCGCTAAGGCAGTCCTTTATCCAATCCACTTCTGGGGTTGGCCATGAAAGGGTGCAGTATCCGGTTATGGCGGATATAGAGGACAGAAAAGGGAATCCTGCCGGCAGGAAAAAGAGACTGCGGCCTGATAGACGGGAGTGTGGAAACGGCTGAGGAGAATATGGAGATCCTTATAAGAGACGAAACGGGGTTTGGATACGCGCTGGAGGACTTGGAGCGTCTGGCCGCCTTCGTGTTGCGGGAGGAGGGGGCTCCCGACAACGTGGAATTGTCCATCTGTCTGGTGGACGTGGGGCGCATGAGCGATTTGAACTCGCATTACCTAAAAAGAGAGGGACCTACCGATGTCCTCTCCTTCCCCATGGAAGAAGAGTTGGGAGACGATTATCTGCTGGGAGACGTGGTGATATGTCCCGAAGAGGCGGAGCGGCGGCGGGATTCTTACGGCGTCGCTGAGGGGGACGAGGGAAGGCTGGTGCTCATACACGGGATCCTGCACCTGCTGGGATACGATGATGGGGATGAGCAAGGGAGCATCGACATGGACCGGAGGCAGAGGGAACTATTATGCAGATGGAAGGAGGGCGGGGATTGAGCGTGGCGGCCGCCGTGACCACGGCAGGGGTTCTCTGGAGATGCGCTCTTATATTGGGCTGCGTGCTCATCAGCGCCTTCATGTCTCTCTCGGAGATGGCCCTTTCTCGTGTCAGCAGGGTCAAGGCCCGTAGTTTATTCGAAGAGGGGCGCAAGGGCTCCCGGGACCTTCAGAAACTGGTGGAGAGGCCGGATAGATTCCTGCCGGCCGTCCTGCTGCTCAATCTCTTGGCCAATCTGGCCGGCTCGGCCGCCGCGACCAGTTTATCCCTCTACTTAGGCCTGCCGGGCGCTGCCGCCATAGCCACTGGGTGCATGACCTTCGTCTTCTTCACCTTCGGGGAGATGGTCCCCAAATCATATTCGGTTATCGATGCGGAGAAAGCCGCCCTTCGTGTGGCTCCTCTGGTGGATGCGATTACCGGCTTGCTTTATCCGTTGACCCGGGCGCTTGTCTTCTTGTCGAACGGGGTCATCCGCCTGATGGGAGGCAGGGTGATGAGGGAGGGGCCCTTCGTGTCGGAAATGGACATCAAAGCCATGGTAACGGTGGCGGAGGAGCAGGACGTGATCGAAGAGGAGGAAAAAAAGCTGCTCCACTCCATCTTCGAGTTCGGGGACACGCTGGTGCGAGAGGTGATGGTCCCCCGCACCGACATGGTGGCGCTGCCGGAGATGGCAAATCTGGAGACGGCCCTGGAGACCGTGGTGGAGACCGGGTTCTCCCGCATACCCGTTTATCGCAAGAGCATAGACGATGTGGTGGGCATACTTTACGCCAAAGACCTCTTGGCCTACCTCAAAAGGGGGGATTCCGATGTGGCCCCGCGGGATATAATGCGTGAACCGATGTTCGTGCCTGAATCGAGGAGAGTCATCGAGCTCTTGTCCGACCTGCGCAGCCGCAAGACCCATATCGCAATCGTCTTGGACGAATATGGAGGAACGGCTGGCCTGGTCACCATCGAGGACCTGCTGGAGGAGATAGTGGGTGAGATATTCGACGAATATGATCGGGAGGAGGTCATGTGCGAGACCATCTCCGAGGGAAGATACCTCTTCGATTCCCGCGCTTCCATAGACGATGTCAACGAGCTCTTGGGCACTGACCTTCCGGCCCACGAATGGGATACGCTTGGAGGGCTTATGTATAACCTTTTGGGCAGGGTGCCCAAGCAGGGAGAGAAGGTCGAGCACGCAGGGATAAGGATGACCGCCGATAAAGTCGTGGGACGTCGCATCGCCAAGGTCATGCTGGAATTGTCCGATTATAAAAGGGAAGAAGAGCGGGGATGATAAACCCGTTGAGGAGCGGAGAGGGCGTCTCGGTCTGGTGGGTGAAGGAGGCGCCGGCCCCTTTCCGATTGGCTTATTCGGGACGCTGGGGCGGGGCGAGCGAACCTCCCTTCCACCAGCTCAATCTGGGGTTCAAAGGGGGGGATGAGCCGGCCCGTGTCCTCGAGAACCGCAAGCGGGTGGCGGAAGCCCTGAAGATGCCCCTGGAAAGATGGACGCTGCTACGCCAGGTGCACTCCGACGCCGTGGTGATGGTGGGGGAGGATGTAGTGGGGGCGGGATCCCGCGACTATGCGTCCGGTGTCGATGATGCGGACGCCATGGTCACCGCGGTTCGCGGCGCGGCGCTATGCGTTCTTGCGGCCGACTGCCTCCCGCTGGCGGTTATGGGAGGCGACCCTCCGGTGGCCGCCTTGGCGCATGCGGGAAGAAGGGGATTGCTGGCGGGGCTGCCCGGAAAAGTCGTCCGTTTCCTGGCGGAGAATTTCCCCGTCGATCCCGCGGACCTGATCGCGTGGTTGGGGCCGTGCATAGGGCGATGTTGTTACGAGGTCTCCGAGGATATCGCGGAAGATTTTAAAAGAAGATTTGATCCAGAGGGAATCGAGGCCGGCGATCCCCATTCGGTGGTCAGCCTGAAGGGGGGAAGAGCGCGGCTGGACCTTCGGCTGGCGGCGCGCAGGGATCTTTCGTCCGCGGGAGTACCCCCCGAAAGGATCCTTGGTTCTTCGGAGTGCACTTGCTGCGAACCCCGGTTCTTCTCCCACCGCCGAGAGGGGATTACCGGTCGACAGGCGGCTTTTATCTGGATAGAGTGATGAGGGGAGTGGGGCAGCGCTGCCTTGGGTCCTATGACGCGACTTTGCGAAAAAAGAAGGGGGCGCCGCTGAATATCGTCAGGAGGTAGAGGCCCATGGTCAAAGCCGTTCGGCTTCGCGTCTTCGGTAGGGTGCAAGGCGTGTATTTTCGTCAAGGCACTCGTGAGCAGGCCGAGCGCCGCGGGGTCACCGGCTGGGTGCGCAACCTTCCCGACGGGAGCGTCGAGGCTTTGCTCGAGGGGGAGGAAGAGGGCTTGCGAGAGATCGTCGAATGGTGCTCGCACGGACCGCCCGGAGCTCGCGTGGAGGATATAAGGGTGGAATGGCTGGAGCCCACGGGAAGGTATGAAGATTTCTCGATCCGCTACGATTTGTGAAAGCGTCATAGGAAGGGCTTGTCCGGCAAGAGGCACGGCCTGGCATTGAACTGAGGACAAGGCGGAGATGAGATTGATGGGGGCGGAAGTGATGAGTAAGTACAGTCATAGGAAAGCGATCAAGTGGATATGCGCGGGTTGCGCTGCATGCCGACCGGAGGAAGGCGGATGGGCCGTTCGGGGGAGAGGATCGCTTAGCTGGGGAAGAAGGGCGGCTTTATGAGTAGCTGGCAGGCCCTGCTGCGTCTGTTGGTGGCTTTGGGCTGCGGGTCGGCCATCGGCTTAGAGAGGGAAAGGGGAGACCGGCCAGCCGGCTTTCGCACCACCATACTGGTATCCGTGGGGTCTGCCCTGTTCACCGTGCTGTCGTTATCTGCTTTCGAGGGAAGCGACCCGGCCAGGGTTGCGGCGCAGGTGGTTGTGGGCATAGGCTTTCTTGGTGCCGGGGTCATCATCCTCTACGGGGGTACGGTCATAAGGGGGATAACCACTGCCGCTGCCTTGTGGGCATCGGCCGCCGTGGGCATGGCGTCGGGAGCCGGGCGCTTCGCTTTGGCCGGTCTTTCTACTGCGTTGGTGGTGGTGATACTGTCCCTCTTCAACCTGGCCGAGGACCTGCTCATATCGCGGATCACCACCAGACAGTTCTATCTGAAGGTGGAGGCCGAAGGCGGCACTGATACCGTAACCGGGCTGAGGGCATTGCTCTCCGACATGAAGGTGAGATCGGAGGTCATCCGCATGGAGGAATGTCGGGGCGAGCGCTGCCGCTATTCTCTGGTCTTCCGCATACGGGTTCCCCAGAGATTACCGGCGCAGGAGATCATGGCCGAGCTGATGGGCAGAGAGGAAGTGCTCTCCGCTCTGTTGGAAGAATGAGCGAGCTGAGGTGATCCGGCTATGGACCCAAGGGGGCTTGAATCGGGGATCAGGCGACGATACGAACACGTGCTCAGGCGGGTGGGGGATGCCTGCAAGCGTTCGGGGCGAGATCCCCGGGAAGTGCGGGTGGTCGCCGTGAGCAAAAACCGCAGCCTTAGAGAGATCGAGGCGGCTTGGAGGGCCGGCCTGCGTGACTTTGGAGAGAACCGGGCCCAGGAGCTTGCGGAGAAGTTGCCGATCGCGCCGCCCGGCATTTCCTGGCATTTCATCGGACATCTCCAGACCAACAAGGTTAAGCTGGTGACCGGAAAGGTGGCTTTGATCCACTCGGTGGACTCGCTGCGCCTGGCCGAGGCCATCGGGAGAGAGGCGGGCCGCCGGGGGATCGTCCAAGATGTCCTTCTTCAACTGAACACCTCAGGAGAGCAGACCAAGCACGGAATAGCCCCGGAGGAATTGGAGGAAACGCTGTTGAATATGAGAAGGATAGAGGGGATAAAAGTGAGGGGCTTGATGACCATGGCGGCGTTTACCGCGGACGAGGAAGAGATACGCAGGTCCTTCAGGACGCTGCGGCGGTGTAGGGAAGAGTACGGAGGCAGGATGCAGGGAATATCCCTGGACCTGCTGAGCATGGGCATGACCAATGACTTCGAGATAGCTGTTGAGGAGGGAGCGGACCTGCTGCGGATCGGAACGGCCATATTCCTGGGAGAGCCGTGAGGGATCGGATCGCGGCGGGGAAGATGCCCTTTGATATATAATTATCGGCGGACGAGGAGGTAGTGATATGGCCGGCATCTTCAGGAAGGCCCTGATCACCCTGGGGCTGGTGGAAGATGATGAGTTTGAGGAGGTCAGGGAGTACGAGGAACAGATCCCGCCTCCCTACCAGGAAAGGCCGGCCCGTCAGGTAAGGCGCCAGCGCGAAATGGTCGATGTCGCCCCGGTCCTGCAGCCTGTCGTGAGCACCTCTCAGGTAAAGGTGCACATGGTCGAACCCAAGAGCTTTAACGATGCGGAACAGATCGGTCAGAAATTCAAGGCGGACATCCCCGTCATCATAAATCTGCAGCAGGCCGACGCGGAGCTCTCCAAGAGGCTCATCGATTTCGCCTCGGGGCTCACCTATGCTCTTGACGGAGGTATTCAGAGAGTGGCGGACAAGGTGTTCCTTTTGACCCCTCACAACGTGGAAGTGTCCGCCGAAGACAAGCGCTGGCTCAGGGAAAAGGGCTTCTTCAACCAGTTCTGAAAACGATCGCAAGGGCCGGCGGAGATATGCGGAAAGGAGTCACATGACCACTTTTGCCTTTATCGGCGCCGGAAAGATGGGGGAAGCCATCCTGAGGTCGCTGCTGGAGAAGGGGTTCATGCAGCCGTCCCAGGCCATACTCAGCGATGTCGATCTGGAACGCCTGCATGAGCTCAGCGACAGATATAAAGTCAGGGTGACCTCCGATAATCTTGCCGCGACGCGAGAGGCCGATGTTATCGTGCTGGCAGTAAAGCCCCAGAATCATGCCACGGTTCTACCGGAGATAGCCGACGCCATCGATGATGGAAAGACGCTCATCTCCATAGCCATGGGCAAGAGCACCGAAAGCATAGAAGCCCACCTCAAGAAGCCCGCTCAGGTTATCAGGGTCATGCCCAACACCCCAGCCATGGTCTCGGCCAGCATCTCCGCCATCAGCTACAACGAAAGGGTCCGCCCGGAGTCCCGCGAGCTGGCGAGGGAGATGTTCTCCACCCTGGGAGAGGTGGTCGAAGTCGATGAGAAGATGCAGGACGAGGTGGGAGCGATCTCCGGATGCGGCCCCGCCTATTTTTACCTCATGGTCGAGGCGCTCTCCGATGCGGGAGTGCGCATAGGACTGGATCGCGCTCTGGCCACGCGCATAGCCACCGAGACCATGATCGGATCGGGGATGATGCTCAGGCAGACCGGCCTGCACCCTGCCCAATTGAGGGATATGGTAACCAGTCCCGGGGGAACTACCATAGCGGCGTTGGAAGTCCTGGAGGAGTATTCCTTTCGAGCCGCGGTCATGAAGGCCGTTCAAGCAGCGCTGAAAAGGTCCAGGGAGGTCTGAGCGGCTGGGGATGTCCTCTATCGGGACCTTGCTGAGTTATCTTATCGGGGCTTATATGCTGCTGGTCATGGCCCGGGTCTTCCTGGACTGGATCCCTCCCTTTGACTCCGCGGCGTTGCGTTTCCTTACCTTATGGGCGCATCGCTTAACCGAACCGCTGCTGAGCCCCCTGCGCCGTATGGTCCCCATGATCCCCTTGGGCGAGGGATCGACCCTGGACCTCACCCCGGCAGTCCTGATGCTCTGCCTTTTGGTGCTGCGCTTGATGATTGGGAGGCTGATCGGTTGATTCAGGGCAAAAGGCAGGCAATCCGCCCGCTAGGGAGAGCGGATCGGTCCGTATGGATAGCCTGATGATTATGATATATACTTTAAAGATGAGCCGAAGCGATGGCGGGAAGGGAGGCGAAGCGCATGGCATTGAGCCCCATGGACATCCATCATAAAGAGTTCAACACGGTCCGAATGGGAGGCTATAACAAGGAGGAGGTAGACGCTTTTCTCGACCAGGTGGCCGATGAACTGGACAGGCAGCTGCACCGCAACCAGGAGTTGATGAACCTGGTTGAGAGCATGAGAGCCAGGGTCGCGGAGTACGACAGTATGCAGCAGACCCTACAGAATGCCCTGATCAACGCGCAGAAGAGCGCCGATGCCATAGTACAGGAGGCAAGGGCTCAAGCCGAACAGTCGTTGCAGCAGGCTCAGGCGCAAGCGACCCAATTACTCGAAAACGCAAGGTCGGAGGCTGATGCGCTCGAGCGGCAGGCCAGGCAGGCCAGGGACGATGCGGTCAGGGAAGCGGCTGCGGAGAAGCAGCGCCTGATGTCCGAGTTCTCCGACCTGGAGGGCAGGTTCAAATCGTTCTTGGACGGCGTGAGGGGTTTGATACGCGAGATAGAGTCCAGCCTGAAGGATTGCGAATCCAGGGTCGAGGCGACCGCAGGAGCGACGATACGGGAAGAAGAACGAGCACCGGTTTCAATCACCGAGGCGATGATGGGCGCCGAGCCGATGGAGGCGGCGGAGCCGCGGGAGTTCGCGCTCGATCAAAAGGCGACTTCGGCGCCCGCGGAGATGTACGCGGTGCCCGAAGCTCCTCCGATCGAGACCCAGGAACAGCCGTTATTCGAGCCGGCCGCTTATGTGACTCCGGAAGCCCGGGAAGAGGTGCCGCAGGATGTCAAGGGTCTGGGGAAGGCGGAACCCTTCCCAGCTGCGGAGGCGGCGCAGGCTCCCTTTGCGGAAGCGATGACGTCCGAGCAGGGCGCTACCGCGGCTCCCGCGGAGCCCCAGGCATACGTGCCGCCCATCGCCCCGCTGCAGGAGGTGAGGGAAGAGGAATCGCCCATACCGCCCATCCACCCGGAGGCGGCTACCGCGGAGCCCCAGGCATACGTGCCGCCCATCGCCCCGCTGCAGGAGGTGAGGGAAGAGGAATCGCCCATACCGCCCATCCACCCGGAGGCGGCTACCGCGGAGCCCCAGGCATACGTGCCGCCCATACGCTTTGCGGAAGGAGAGGCCGCATCGGGAACGCGGCCCGGTATGAGCGAGGAGGTGACGGCCGCGGAGATGCCGGGGCCGGTTACGCCGCCCCCCTGGGAGGCGGCGCCTTCTCAGGAGGAACAACCCGTCACCCTTGAGGCGGCACCCGAGGTCCCCGAAACGCCCGAGGAGCCAAAAGAGGAGAAGCACTTCTTCTGGGAATGAGCCGACTGAGCCCCTCTTACCTATGGTGCTCAGCACTTACCTTTTCCGCGGGGACCTTCTTATGGGAATGAGCCGACTGAGCCCCTCTTAAGCCGCATAAAAGCCCTGAAAGGGTCGCGCCCTCGATTGAACCGGAGGGAAGCGACCCTTTATACTTGCAGGATATGGAAGAAAGACATATGGAAAAAGACTGCATCAGGGATTGCGGAGGAGCAGTGGAGCTGAAGGTTAGGGTGAACCCGCGGGCATCCCGAAGGCGTTTCCGGGGCATGGCGGACGGAGTCCTGCGCTTCGACCTCAATTCACCTCCCCAGGGAGGAACGGCCAACCGGGAACTGCAGGAGATGGTGGCCGGGCTTCTCGGGATACCCCGCAGCAGAGTGAGGATAACCAGAGGGGAGAAATCGCGGGATAAGTCCTTGATGATAGAGGGGATGAACGCGGAGACCCTGAAAGGACTTCTTCGACTGGGAGGGGGCGAGAGTGAGGAGGGGCCGTGAGGCCCGAGGGTGGATAAAGAAAGCGGACGGCGTGTTGATGGCTTGAAGCAGCTGAACTTGCCCGTCTCTTTGATAGGCTCGGAGAAGAAGAAAGAGGTGGAGATGGACTATCGTCAGACCCTGAACCTGCCGCGAACGGATTTCCCCATGAAAGGTGACCTTCCCAAGCGAGAGCCGGAGATGCAGGCTTGGTGGGATGAGTTGGACATCTACAACAAGATGCTGGAGCGGCGTAAGGAGGGGGAGGCCTTCCTCTTGCACGACGGCCCTCCATACGCCAACGGCGACATACATCTGGGCACGGCGCTGAACAAGATACTCAAGGACATCCTGGTGAAATACAAATCCATGCGCGGCTGCTACGCTCCTTATGTTCCGGGCTGGGACTGCCACGGGCAGCCCATTGAGCATGAGGTGGAGAAGAGCCTGGATATTGAGCGCGGCCTCCTGGATATCATGGAGGTGAGGCGGCGCTGCCATGAGTATGCCCTGCATTTTGTGGACAGGCAATCCCGCCAGTTCAGGCGCTTGGGCGTGTTCGGCGACTTCGGCCGACCTTACCTGACCCTTGACCCGAGGTACGAGGCCACCAATATCGCTGTTTTCTCCCGTCTTTATCGTAGGGGCCTGATATACAGGGGGCGCAAGCCCATCCATTGGTGTCCCTCCTGCGTTACCGCCCTGGCGGAGGCGGAGATCGAATACGCCGAAAAATCATCGCCTTCGATCTATGTGAAGTTCCCCATCATCGAGAGTGCCGTCCCCCTTCCCGAGGGGTTGCGACAGGTCTCCATGGTCATATGGACGACCACGCCCTGGACGCTTCCCGCCAACGTGGCCATAGCTTTGCATCCTCATATGGATTACGTGCTGGTGGAAGCAGGCGGGGAGGGCCTTATCTTGGGTGAGCCGCTCCTGCAGAGGGCCTTGGAGGAGATGGGCGTCGAGGGACGGCGAATGGCCTCCTGGCGAGGTGCGGAGCTGGCAGGTACTCTGACCCGCCATCCCTGGGAGGACAGGCCCTCTCGCGTGGTGACCGCCGAATACGTGACCTTCGAGCAGGGAACTGGCGCCGTGCACATAGCGCCGGGGCACGGATATGAGGACTATCAGGTGGGCCTGGAAGAAGGACTTCCCATGCCCATGCCCGTGGATGACGAGGGGAGGTTCACAGATGAGGCCCCTCCTTTCAAGGGCCTTTTCATCGAGGAAGCCAACCCCCGCATACTCGAGGATTTGAGCGGCAGAGGTCTCCTGTTAGGATCGCGGGAGGTGATCCACCCGTACCCCCATTGCTGGCGCTGCAAGAAGCCGGTGATCTTCCGGGCCACCCCCCAGTGGTTCATAGCCGTGGACCGCCCTTATGAGGGCGGCGAGGGGCTCCGAGAAAGGGCTTTGCGCGCACTGGACGAAGTGGAGTGGATACCGGGATGGAACCGCAAGCGCATGCAGGGTATGTTGGAGGTGCGCCCCGATTGGTGCATCTCCCGCCAGAGGGCCTGGGGCGTTCCCATACCCGTTTTTTACTGCGAGAGCTGCGGAAGCGAACTGATTGACGAGCGTACACTGAAAGCGGTGGAGGAGGCCATAAGGCTCGAGGGATCCGATGCCTGGTTTCTGAAGGAGCCGCAGGAGATCCTGGGAGGGAAAGTCGCCTGCCCCCGCTGCGGCGGTGATATCCGCAAAGGCCAGGATATCCTGGATGTATGGTTCGAGTCGGGCATCAGTCATGAAGCGGTCTTGCGTTCCCGAGACGAACTGTATTGGCCATGCGACATGTACTTGGAGGGGAGCGATCAGCACCGCGGTTGGTTCCAGACCTCATTGTTGACCTCGGTGGGCGTGGAGGATGCCCCTCCTTATCGAAAGGTCCTCACTCACGGTTTCGTGGTGGACGGCGAGGGTCGCAAGATGTCCAAGTCGCTGGGAAACGTGATCAGCCCGCTGGAGATCTGCGACAGTCTGGGGGCCGACGTCCTGCGGCTGTGGGTCGCTTCATCGGATTACACCGTGGACATACCGGCATCTCGGGAGATATTCGACCGGCTGGTGGAGGCCTATCGGCGGATACGCAACACCTTACGTTTTCTCCTCGGGAACCTCTATGACTACCCGCGGGACGCCGGGAAGCCGCGCCCCCAGGACCTTGAGGAGATGGACCGCTGGGTACTCAGCCGCTGGCACGGCCTCCTGATAAAGATAAACAACGCCTACGACTCGTACTCGTTCCATCAGGTGTTCCACGCTTTGCATCATTTTTGTACGGTTGACTTGAGCTCTCTTTTTCTTGATGCTCGCAAGGACTGCCTCTACACCTTCGCCGCCTCCTCGCGGGAGAGGCGCTCGGCACAGACAGCCATTTACCTCTTGGCTCAAGGACTTATACGGGTGATGGCCCCCATCCTCTCCCACACCGCCGAGGAGGCTTGGCGTTGCTTGAGATCGGAGGGAGAGCCCGAGAGCGTGTTCTTGCTGGATTGGCCGCTGCCGGAGGAGGAGTGGCTTGACGGCGCCCTGGAGGAAGAATGGCAGGAGCTTCTGCGGGTACGAGAGATGGTGACCAAGCGCATCGAGGAACTCAGGGCCTCCCGCCGGATGGGGACCTCCCTCGAGGCCCAAGTGGTTCTGAGGGTCGATGGAAGGGCCAAAGCCGATTGGGAGAGGCGGCTGGGATTGCTGCCCACTCTGCTCATCGTATCCTCGGTCATCCTGGAAGAGGTTGAGGGGCTGGAGGACGTGGAGGTGGAAGTTCGGAAAGCCCCCGGGAACAAATGCGCCCGCTGCTGGAATATACGGGAGACGGTGGGGGCGGATGAGAGGCATCCCCAGATATGCGACCGATGCGTTGCGGCCCTTGAAGGATGACCCGGGGCAGTCAAGGGAAGTGGGTGCTCTTGCCGAAAAAGAGTATTGACCCGGTGGTTTCGGGACGTTCTTACAAGGACCTGGATTTATGTCGCGCTTGTGGTTAGAATATCGCAAACGTGTCGGATATGAGTTGAGGTGAGGTCTTGGGAAAGAAGAAATACGCGGAGGTAAAGAAACTGCTGCTGGAGGAGAGGCAAGCTCTGCTCAAGCAATACCACGACCTTGAGGAGGGCAACTTGAACACCTCTCAGTCGGAATTGAGCGGAGAGGTGGGTTTCGATGAGGAATACGCCGATTCAGGGACTCAGACCTTCGAGCGCGAGCGCGACCTCTCCCTATCCAACAACGTCAAGGACCTCTTGGAAAAAGTGGAGGAAGCGCTGCGCAAGATAGAGCAGGGCACTTATGGCATCTGCGACGCCTGTAAAAAACCCATCCCCGAGGAGAGGCTCAAGGCCCTTCCTTATGCCACCCTCTGCGTCGAGTGCAAGCAAAAGGAAGAGAAAAAACACTGACGGACTTCTTGGCCGCGCTGACAGCGGCGCTCGCCGCCGATCAGGCCGCGAAAGCAGTGGTGAGAGCGACCTTGCCGTTGGGTGAGGCCGGATTGAGGATGCTGGGGGGCCTTCTGGTTCTGCACCAACAGCGGAATGCCGGCATCTCTTTCGGGCTGCTGGAGGGGGGGGATCGGGCCCTTCTGGTGCTGCTGGCCGCAGTTCCCGTGGCGTTTCTTTTCATCTATGCCTTGAGGTCGAAGGGCGGATCCAGAGCAGCTCTCATTGGGGCGGGGTTGATATGCGGGGGAGCTGTGGGTAACATCATCGACAGGATGATCTTCGGGGAGGTCATCGATTTCATCGACTTGAGCTTCTGGCCGGCCTTCAACTTAGCGGATGCGGCGGTGGTGATTGGGATAGCGCTTTTCGCCGCGGGGCTGATCGCAGGGCGTAAGGTTGGGGACGAAGAGGCGTCGGGGCGTGAAAGAGAGGAGGGCCGATGAAGAGGGAGCTTTTCAGCATAGGCGGATTCCACCTTCATTCTTACGGGCTGATGCTATGCATTTCCTTCCTTCTTTCCGTCCTCATAATGAACCGCTGGCTCAAGCGGAATTTCATCGATGCCTATGCCGTGTTCGATATGGTGGTGGCGGCGTTGGTGGGCGGGATAATGGGGGCCCGAATTTTCTACATCCTGGGCAACCTCGATGAGTTCAAAGGGCGCTGGCTGGACATACTGAAGTTCTGGAATGTTGAGGGTCTGGTCTTCTACGGCGGACTGCTGCTTGGCGCGGTGATGGTCATTGCGGTAATAAGATGGAAGGGTATCCCTCTGGCTTTGGTGGCGGACGGGGCCGCCCTTTGCATTGCTCTGGGGATCGCGGTGACCCGCATCGGCTGCTTCCTCAACGGCTGTTGTTTCGGGAAGCCCTCGGGTATGCCCTGGGCGGTGACCTTCCCCCTGCGGACCCAGATGGAGATGGGCATGCCCGCCAATCCGCTCCACCCTACACAGCTTTACGAGAGCCTGCTGGACCTGGCCTTGTTCATCCTGCTGCTCGTCTTGGCTCCCCGCCTGAAGTACCGGGGCCAGCTATTTCTTGTCTTCCTGGCCGGATACGGCATCATCCGCTTCTTTTTAGAGTTCTTCCGCTATCACCAGAGCCCCCATGCAGCCCCGGCGTTTCAGGCCTTGAGTTTGCTGATGGCTGCGGCAGCGGGGACGGCCATCTTATTTCGAGCGAGATTGCTGCCGGAAGCGCGTCCCATCACAAGCCGGGTAAAAGGGCGGATGAGGCGTCTGCAAAGTAGCGGGCTGTTTTCAAGACATGGGATCTGATGGAGGGCGCGGCCAGGAACCGCTTGTCTTGCGCATGGAAGACGGCGCCGGCATGCGCTTGGATGTGGCGCTTTCAAGCAGATTAGGCATCTCCCGGAACCGCGCGCAGGAGATGATCCGCAGGGGCCTCGTGGAAGTGGACGGAAGGCGGGCCAAAAAGGACCACCGCCTCGTTGGTACGGAGGTGGTGAGCGTGATGCCCTTTCCCGAGGAAAAAAGCTCCCTGACGCCGACACCCATACCGCTGCGCATCGTGTACGAGGACGATGATGTCGCGGTGGTCTCCAAACAAGCGGGGCTGGTAGTACACCCGGCGGCGGGGCACCGCGACGACACCCTGGTGAACGCACTGCTCCACGCGCTGCCGGACCTCGGATCGCTGGGCGGAGAGGTGCGCCCGGGGATCGTTCACCGCCTCGACCGCGATACCTCCGGGTTGATGGTGGTGGCCAAGAACGAACCCACCCTGACCCGCCTGCAGGAGGCGGTGAGGAGCCGGGAGGTGAAGCGGTTCTATATGGCTCTGGCGCACGGTTGTTTCCCCGCCTCCGCGGGAACCATTGACGCCCCCGTGGGAAGGGACCGGCGGGATCGAAAGAGGATGGCGGTCATCGAGGAGGGCAGGAGGGCGGTGACCCATTACAGGGTGCTGGAGTCGATGGGAGACCTTACGCTGCTGGAGCTGGAGCTGGAGACGGGCCGCACGCATCAGATACGCGTCCATCTATCGCACATCGGCCATCCTGTGGCGGGTGATCCGGTATATGGGAAGGGATCCCGCGACCGGCGACGGCTGGGCCTGGAGCGGCAGTTCCTGCACGCTTGGCGGCTTTCATTCCCCCATCCCTCGGATGGGAGGCAGATGGATTTCCGCGACGGCCTGCCGGAGGACCTTCAGGAAGTTCTGGAGAGACTGCGGCGAGATATTTCCCTTTAAGTCGATCCTCCCAAAGAGCACGTATTTATAATATAGCTGCTTCCGCCGTAAAGAAAGAACCCCTACAGCTCAGCGACGCGGGCGACCTAAGGGTCAAAATAAAAGGCATCTTGCGCGGCCAGTAAATAGATAGTAGCATAATATCCATTAGTCATATCAACTGACTGATAAGCGCGAAGGGGTGTGAGAAAGATGCCGGATTACGATGTCGTGGTGATCGGCGGGGGCGCTGGCGGACTGTCAGCCGCAGCGCTCTGCCAGAAGGCTGGTATGAAGACCCTGGTATTGGAGCAGTCGGATCGGATCGGCGGATGTTGTTCCACCTTTGAGGCCGAGGGTTTTCATTTCGACGTCGGGGCCAGCGTGGTGGAGGTGACCGAGTCCTTTGAGGAGCTGTTCCGGCGCCTGGGATTGAGCCGCGAGAAGTACATACCACTGGTGCCCGTGGACCCCATTTATGATTACTGCGACATCACCAGAGGGGTGCGCTTCGCATATCCCACCGATGTGGAAGAGACCGCCAAGGTCATATCGGAGTTCTCCCCCGAGGACGGAAAGGCGTTTCTGAAATTCGCGCGCGACTTCACTCCCAAGATAAAGGGCCTGGTGGGTAACTTCTTCTACGCGCCCTGCCAGGGCTTCCTGGACATAATCAAGCTGGTTATCAAATATCCTGGCATCATGGAAGCCCTGCCCATGTTCTTCACCACCCACCAGAAGATAGTCCGCAAGTACTTCAAGAACGACGATGTGCTCGCCTCCATGGCTTTTCAGTCCTTCTACGCGGGGCTGCCGCCGGACCTCTGCGCGGGGCTTTACGCTATAGTGGGACTGCTCGAGCACGAGGGCATCTACTACCCTCCGGGCGGCATGATCGGAATCCCTCGAGGCATACAGCGCGCTCTGGAGGATCTGGGCGGAGAGGTGCAGTTCGGCAAGCGGGTGGTGAAGATACTGGTCGAGAAGCGAACCGCCAAGGGCGTGGAATTATGGGACGGCACGCAGATAACCGCGGGCAATGTCATCGGGGCCATTAACGCCAAAAAAGTGTACATGGAGATGATCGGGAGGGAGCATCTGCCCTGGCACGTCTGGCGGGGTATAGATTCGATGAAGCTGTCCATGCCCTGCCCCATGATCTACCTCGGCATCGATTACGAGCCTCCCCTGCGGGCCCATCATACCCTCACTCTGACCAGCCCCCAGGTGATGAACGATTACTGGAGCGACTATTATCTGAAGGGCAAGCTTTACACGGTGGACGGCAGGCCGGAGATCATGGGGCTGGTTTCCTGGGCCAGCAAGGTCGACCCCGGCTTGGCTCCCGAAGGAAAGCACGTCCTCACCCACATGGGCTTGGCCCCCTATAACCTCGCGGGCGACGACTGGGATCGCCATAAGGAACGCTACATCGATGAGGCCATAGCGACGGTCGAGCGCTACATGATCCCCGACCTTTCCGACCACGTTGTCTATCGGGACATGGCCACGCCCAAGGACCTCGAACGCATGCTTCTGCATCCGGGCGGGGCGGTCTACGGCATACAGACCGACCTTTCCCACATGGCCATGTTCCGCCCGTCCAACAAGAGCAAGTCCATTAAGAACCTGTACCTGGCCGGGGCTTCCACGCATCCCGGCGGGGGCGTCTGCACGGTGGTGGCGGGAGGCATAATCACCGCCACTTTGTTGACCCGAGACAACGCTTGAGGGGGTGCCTGCATGAAGAAGTTGATGTTGCTGGCGATGTTGCTTGGAGCGGTGGTGGGCGCGCTGGCGGCGGTGACTGAGCCGTCCGACTGGCGTTATCCAAAGATGCTGCTCATCGAGCTGCCTAAGATGCCCTTCCGCTATTTCGTCTGAGCAGGCTATGAGGGACTTCTTCAATCCCGCCAGCGTGGCCGTGGCCGGCGCCTCGCGCTCGGGGGAGAAGCTGGGCAACGTGGCCATTGCCAACATGAGGCGATTCGGCTATGCCGGCAGGATATTCCCCATACACCCTCAAGCGGACACGATCATGGGGCTTCCCGCCTGTCCCTCTCTGGAATCCTTGCCCCAACCGGTGGACATCGCCATAGGCGTGATCCCCCGCGAACTCATCCCCGGGTTCGTGCAGGAATGCGGGAAGGCGGGAGTCAGGAAGGTCATCGTATCGGCGGCGGGTTTCGCCGACGCGGGCGGGGAGGGAGTGGCCCTGCAGGAGAAGGTGGCGAGTATTGCGGCGGACGCGGGGGTGCGCATGATGGGCCCCAACAGCGTGGGGACCATCAGCACGGAGTCGGGCTTCGTCACTTCAATATTGAGTCTGGAGAAGCTGGGCAGGGGCTCTCTCTCCATAGTCGCTCAGACCGGCCTTTTCGCGGCGGGTCTGGCGCGTTGGATCGCCACAACCCAATATTTCGGGCTGGCCAAGGTGGCTTGCCTGGGCAACAAAGCCGATGTGAACGAATTGGACATATTGAGTTATTACCGTGATGACCCCCAGACCGGCCTGATCGGCGTGTACACGGAGGGGGTGGAGGACGGCAGGGGTTTTTTTGACATACTGCGCAGTATAACCCCCAATAAGCCAGTCCTTGTGCTCAAGGGCGGGCGAACGGAGACCGGCAGCCGCATGGCCGCGAGCCATACCGGTTCTTTGGCGGGCTCGCCGGAGGTATATCGAGGCGCCTTGGCTCAGGCCGGCGCTATCGAGGTCGAGTCGCTGGAAGAGCTGTTCGACCTGGCTAAAGCCCTGCAGTATTGCCCGGAACCGCGGGGTCCCAACCTCGGGGTCATATCGGTGACCGGGGGAGGGTGCGTGATGGCCGCAGACGCCTGCTTCAGCCGCGGCCTGAGATTGCCGCCCCTGAAGGAAGGCACCTTGCAGGAGGCAAAACAAGTGGCCCCGCCCTGGGCCTCCCTGACCAATCCGGCTGACATCTGGTCCGCGGTGGAGACGCGGGGCATCGGCAAGGCCTATTTGGGGATAACCAGGGCCATGGCCGGGCAGGACGATGTGGATATGCTCATGCCCGTGTTCACCTTGGTTCCGGAATCCGCCTTCGATATGGCCGATGCCTACGGGCAGATACGTGAGGAATTTCCGGAAAAACCGCTGCTGGCATGCGCCATAGGAGGTTCCCGGGACGAGTATGATGAGTGGTTCGAAGCCATGGAGAAGCTGGGGATCCCCGCCTACGGTTCCGTGGAAAGGGCGGTGGCCGCGGCAGCTGCGCTATATCGTTACCATGCATGGCGCAGAGAGCGGATGAGGCGGCCTATGACGTCGACTTAAGCCCGACGATGAGGGGGAGTCGAGTCAGGGTTGTTGGTATGTTTTCTGCAGGAAGGGGAAGATGGTGAAAGGGGTGGTGCTCCGGTGAAAGGGGAAGTGCTCAAAGGATTGGTCGAATGCTTGGGAAGGGAGAACGTGACCGCAGATGCGGGTAGATTGAAGGGCTACTTTGAAAGGCTGCCTGCGTCTACCGATCTGGCGTTGGCCACGCCTTCCGATCTGGACGGGCTGAGCGAGGCGGTGGCTTTCGCTTACGAGAACGATACCCCCATCTATTCACACAAGCGGGGGAAGATGCCTGAAGAGGTCGCATCAAGCGGAGGGGTGCTTTTCGACTTGAGCGGCATGCGGAAAATAATCCGCATAGACCAGCCCAACCTGCTGGCCTTCATCGAATACGGGGTCACCTTCGAGCGTATGAAGGAGGAGCTGGACCGGATGGGGCTGCGCATGCTCATGCCCGCGGCGGCCACCTCTTCCTCGGTGGTGCGCTCTTACGTCGATCGAGATATTATCCTGGCCAACGGGGCCACTCGACCTTATCAGTTCACCATCTTTCACGCTGTGCTTGCGGATGGCAGGGTGTGGATGAGCGGCAACGATCAGTTTACCCCGGACGGTCATTCCGAGTTCCGGGAGGATTTCGGACCCATGTATTCCAATTTCTTCCATGCCTCGGAGGACATCTTCGGCATTCCCTACGCGGTGAAGGCATGGGTGTACAAGCGCTGGGAGGAGCGGCGGGTGCGCGCCTACTCCTTCTCCAGTGCCGCGGAGGCCATCCGAACCGCCTATCTGGTTTCCCGACACGATCAGGTCTTCGAGTGCGTGGCGGCGGATGCCCGCTACCTGAGCGTGCTGCTTTCCCGCACGCCGGAGGAGGCCGAAAGTATGGCGGAAAAGCTGGCGCCCTGGACCCTGGTGATGGGGTTCGACAATCACCCCAAACTTGTGGAGATATGGGATCGCCAAACCGCTTCTCTGGCGGCTGAGAACGGCGGAAAGCCCGCGGATGACGGGCTGGCAGCTCGGATGCTGGAACGCTTCGAACTGCCCTGGTATATGGAAGAGCGAGAATACTACCGTGGAGGGGTCACCGCCATAGACCATTATTCCTTTATGGGCAAGGCACCCTCGTTCCTGGAAGCGGCGAGGGAGGCCATGTCCGGTTACGAGACGGGACAGGTGGTCATCCCCATGTACTACGGGGCCGCGTGTTATTGCGAGACAGACATCTATCATCCCGCCGATGACGCAGAGGTCGAGGATAAGTGGGTTAGCGCTTATTCTCGGCTCCTGGACATGGGCGCCCATCTCAACCGCCCCTCGGGCAAGGTGGCGGAGATGGTCTGGAAAAGGATGGACGGCGAGAACATACGCATGATCAAGGAGCTCAAGAAGGTGCTCGACCCCAAGGGCCTTCTAAACCCGGGGCAACTGATGGAGGGGGTGTGAACATGGAGGGCAGGCTGACCAAAAAGAGGGCCAAGCTCACCGATTACCGCGACGATTACTGGGTATGCGGCAAGTGCAAGATGTGCCAATCCATCAACGTGCAGAAGTTCGAGAGCGCGCGCTTCTCGGCCAACTGCCCCTGCGGTACCCGCTACCGCTTCGAGTCTTACTATGCGGCGGGGATGATGGAGATAGCCCGGGCCATCACCAACCTGGAGTTCGATCCCAACGAGAAGACCGCCGATATCATATATTCATGCAACCTCTGCGGTCTGTGCCAGGAGATGTGCTTCCCTCTGAAAGGGCTTCACACCACCAACATCATCCAGCTCATGAGGGAGAAGGCGGTGGAGGAGGGATGGGGCCCCCTTCCCGCCCATCGACAGCTGCTGGAATCAACCGCCGCCAACGACAACCCCTTCGGTCTGAAGCCGGGATTCAAGGGCAAGGCGGTGAAGGGGCTGGGTCTGAAGGATGCCGGGAAGGAGAAATGCGAGGACCTGCTCTTCGTGGGTTGCGCCCTGGCCGCCGGCAGCGCGGACATGCAGAGGAAGTTGGAGTCGCTGGTAAAAGTGCTCAAGACGGCGGGTCTGGACCTGGGGGTGCTGGGTAACGCTGAACCGTGCTGCCGTTCCTTCAGTTTGGCGCTGGGAGACCGCGACGGGTTCGAGGAGAACGCGCTGGAGAACATCGAGAAGCTCAAGGCCAGCGGGGCCTCGCGCATCATCTCTGCCTGCCCGCATTGCCTGCAGGTCTTGCAGGACGAGTACTCTCCGTATTTGGGGATGGAGGTCGTTTCGGCGGTTCAGATCATCCCCAAGCTGCTCAAGAGCAAGAAGTTGGAGCTCAAAGGGGAAGCGCGGGTAAAGGCCGCTTACCACGACCCGTGCTTCCTGGGGCGCTGGTGCGAGGTATATGAGCAGCCCCGCCGCGCCCTGGCGGCGGTCCCCGGACTGGAGATTCTGGAGTTCGAGCGCAACCGGGAGAACTCCTGGTGCTGCGGGGCCGGGGGAGGGGTGAAGGCAGCCAAGCCGGATCTCTCCTCTTGGACCGCCCAGGAACGACTGGAGGAGGCCAGGGCGGTGGGGGCGGAGGCCATCGTCACCGCCTGTCCCCACTGCGAGAGCCAATTCGCGGCGGAGACGGATATGCCCGTGTACGACGTCTTCGAACTCCTGGCTCGCGGTTTGGGGGAGGTGATCTGAGATGAAGGGAAAGGACCTGCAGAAGGACCTGAAGGAGCGCAAGATCATCAAGGTGCCGCGCAAACACGAGATCGAGCAAACCCACAACCTGCCGGAGAACCTGGAGAAGGCGTATGCCGAGCTGCAGGAGGCCCTGGGCAGCGAGTGGGTCTCCAACGATATCAACGTGACCGTGGCCTATGCCCGCGATCAGTCGGTTGTCCCCATGAACCATCCGGACATCGTGGCCCTCCCCGGCTCCACCGAAGACGTCATCGCCCTGATGAAGATCGCCAACAAGTACCTCGTCGACGTCATGCCTTACGGAAGCGGGCTCAACACCCTGGGCATGACCATACCCCCCTACGGCGGCATCCTCTGCGACCTGCGCCGCATGGACAGCATCGTGGAGATAGACGCGGACAACATGTTCTGCACCATCGGACCGGGAGTGACCTTCGCCCAACTGCAGACGGAGACGCTGAAGAAGGGGCTGAGGCTGATCAACCCGAGCACCTCGGCCAACGCCTCGGTGGTCTCCAATATCATGATGGGCAATATCTCAACCTTGGCCAACAAGTACGGGGTGGGCCTCGACCACATCATCGGGTATAAGATCGTGCTGCCAGACGGCCGCCTGATGGTCTGCGGACCTCAGGCTTACGGTGCGGACAACGCCCATCTCCCGGGCCCGGGCCCGGACGTGCGCGCCTTCATCCGAGGGTCGCTGGGCTGCATGGGCATCATCACCGAGATGACCATACGCCTCTACCCGGAGCCGCAGGCGCTCAAGCTCACGGTGCCCATCTACGACGGGGACGACTGGGGGGTCATAGCCCCCGCGCTCAAGGCCATCAGCCAGCGCAACATCGTCATCGAGAACGCCTACTTCCAGAACACCTACATGGGGATCTTCATGGGGGAGACCAACCTGGAGAGCTCCAGGCTCATACCGGCCCTTCCCCGCCACTACGTGGTCCCGGTCACCGGCGGCCTCACCCAGGAGGAAGTGGAGGCCAAGGGAGAGGTCTGCCAGGAGGACATCCTGGCCGCGGCCCCCCAGTTCGAGTTCATGGACTGGGAGATCGTCGAGGGGATCTCCAGCGGGCGCATCCTCGGAGTGGACAAGTTCACCCGCTTCTTCCGGGAGTCGGTGCGTGTCCAGAGGGTCAAGGGGAGCTTCTTCGTGGGATTCGGGCTGGACCATCTGGACAACCTGCCGGAGATCAACAAGGCCATGATGCGCGGGATGACCAGCCAGGTGGGTACGGACGACAATGTGTTCTCCGCCGACCTCATCGCCACCTATTTCCAGCCCTACGATATGGGAAGGCTGGGCTTCATCGAGTTCGACATCTTCATCGACCAGTCCAACCCGGAGGACTCCCTGCGCACCATCACCGGGACCCTGGCGGCCATGATCGCCTCCTTCAAGATGGGCTCCGGGGTGTGCTTCGGCATCTGGCCGCTGGTCGAGGGAGCAGGGCCGCTGCACGACCTGCTGGGCTTCATCTATCCGGCGGCGGCCACCTATGTCGACACTTACCGCGACATGAAGATGATCTATGACCCCAACAACGTATGCAACCGGCGTTGGGATTACGACACCATGCGCATGAAAAAAGCGGCCCTCTGAAAAGGGTCCTCGAGAAGAGGAGGTTGGGAATGGCGGATTACGACGTTATCGTCATAGGGGCAGGCAACGGCGGCATAAGCTGCGCCGCTCTGCTGGCCAAACAGGGCCGCAAGGTCCTGGTGTTGGAGCAGAGCGACCGGGTAGGAGGGTGCTGTTCCACCTTCGTCAAGGACGGCTATCACTTCGACGTGGGCGCTTCCATAGTCGAGGTGATCTACCCGATCGAGCTGGCATTCAAGATGCTGGGAACCGAGTTCCAGAAGGAAGTCGAGCTCATACCCTGCGATCCTATCTACAGCTACATCTTCCGCGACGGCAGCCGGGTCAACTATCCCCTCTCGCTGGAGGGTACGGCGGAAGTCATCGGCAAGCTCAACGAGGCGGACGGGAAGCAGTGGTACAAACTGGCCGATTACTTCGCCGAGATGATGAAGCAGACCATCGAGGCCTTCTTCACCAGCCCCGCCAACAACATGGTGGATATGCTGAAGATGGTGGCCAAGAACCCTGGCATCCTCAAGTTTCTGCCGCTATTCGCCACCAGCTACCAGGATGTCATCAAGAAGTACTTCAAGGACGAAGTGGTGCAGCAGACCATGTCCTTCCAGTCCTTCTACTGCGGCTTGCCGCCCGAGCTTGCCCCGGGCTTCATCGCCTTGATCCCCTATTCGGAGCATGAGGGCATCTATTATCCCCGCGGTGGCATGATCCAGATACCCGAGGCCTTCCGACGCATCGGCGAGAGCTTGGGAATGGAGCTGCGCTTCAACGCCAAGGTGGACAAGGTGCTGGTACGCAACCGCCGTGCGGAGGGAGTGAGGCTGGCGGACGGGACTGAGATAACCTCGAAACTGGTGGTGTCCAACGTAAACGCCAAAAAGCTTTATCTGGAGTACATAGGAGAGGAGCACCTGCCCTGGATAAACCGCGTGGGCATGAAGAGCTACGAAGTTTCCATGTCCTGCATGATGATGTACGTCGGCTGCGACTACCGCCCGCCGCTGGAGGCGCACCACAGCCTGACCATCGGCCCTCTCCAGATGATGAACGACTTCTGGTACAACGAGTACAAGAACGGCCAGATACCCGAGGATGTCTACGGGCTGATCTGCTGGCCCACCGAGTCCGACCCGGCTTTGGCGCCGGAAGGACACCACGTCCTCAACATCATGGGCATGGGGCCCTACAGGCTGCAGGGCCAGAGTTGGGACGAGGAGAAGATGAGGGTGGCGGAAAAGTTCATCAACGAGCTGTCCAAGTTCGCCATCCCCGACCTCAAGGACCACGTCACCGTGCTTGAGGTATCAACGCCGGTGGATTTCGAGAGGCGCCTGCTCTCTCCTGGCGGGGCCATCTACGGATTGCAGATGGATATACCGGCGCAGGCAGTTTTCCGGCCTGCGTCCCGCTCAAAATGCATCAAGGGGCTCTACCTAACGGGAGCCTCCACCCATCCGGGGGGCGGCGTACCCTCGACCATCGCTTCGGGGTTGATCGCCTCCACCCTGATCGAAAAGTACGAGAAGTAGGAGGTGTGGCCGGTGGCTGCTGTGAAGAAGGGCGAGGGAAAAGGCAAGGGGCGCATCGGATCGAAACTGAAAATGGTGGTGCTTTTGGCGCTGATGGCTGCGATTGCTGCCCGCTACGCCACCCTTGACGCTTCTAAAAAGCGCTTTATCAAGCATATCCTCAAGCAGGTGCCCTACATGCCGGCGCGTTATTTCGCCTGAGCGCATAAAAACCGATATAATGTCGTCGTATCCGGGGGGTCGAAAGGCCCCCCGGCGCGATGGGCAGTTTTCCGCGAGGGAAAGGAGAGCCCGGGATGGGCAGGAGCAAACGGAGTTTCGACCGCATCCTCAGCTTGTACAAGCACAAGGACCTGGCCTTCAGCATGACCAACTGGCCGATAATAGGCAGTTTGGGAAAGCGGATCATGGATGCGGACAACCTGACCCTCACATATATCCCCATCAACAAGAATCTGGGTCTGCCGCAGAGCTCCCCGGCACCGCTTAGCATCATCGAACATTTCATCGAGAAGGCCTGCCACCATGTGATACTGCACCGCTGCCCCTGCCGCAGCGAGAACGGTTGCCGCGACTACGACCCCTATCACGGCTGTACCTTCCTGGGGGCCGCGGCCCGCGACGTCCATCCCGACGTGGGGCGCCACGTTTCCAAGGAGGAGGCGCTGGAGCATCTGCGGCGGGCCACTGACGCCGGCTTGGTCAGCTGCTTGGGGAGGTTCAAGGGTGATGCCATCATGTTGGGCGTGAAGGACCATGCGCATCTGATGACCATATGCCACTGCTGCCCGTGCTGCTGCATTTCCACCAGCATGCCCCTGGCTTCGCGGGAAGCGCGGGACAAGCTGGTGAGGCTGGAGGGATTGACGGTGCGCGTCGACGAGGGGAAATGCAACGGATGCGGGCTTTGCGCGGAAGGTTGCATTTTTCGGGCGATCGAAATCAAGGACGGGAAGGCCGTTGTGGGCGAGGAATGCAAGGGTTGCGGGAGATGCGCGATGGTCTGCCGGCGGCAGGCCGTGAGCATAACCATCGAAGACCCGTCTTTCATAGAGAGGTGCATTGAGCGCATTTCCGCCAAGGTCGATGTGACCTGAAAACGCGCCCATTTAACCTCGGAGGAAAGGAGAATGCCAGATGGCCGAGCGGCGAAAGTACGACGTCGTGATCATAGGAGCCGGAGTGGCCGGCCTGACCTGCGGGAACTATCTTGCCCGGGCGGGCAAAAAAGTGCTCATCCTCGAGCACGGGAAGAACGTGGGCGGGAACATACAGGGCATGCGCCGCAAAGGGTTCTTCTTCGATTGCGGATGCCAATCGACCGAGTCAGTAGGGATCCTTTTCCCTATATTGGAGGATCTGGGAATATACGACCCCGACCAGTGGGATAAAGGGACATGGAGATGGGCGACGCCCGACTGCGATGTCCCGCTTACGGAATACGAGCAGATACGGGAGGATTTCAAACGCTGTTACCCGTCTTCGGCAAAAGGGATCGACCGCTGGTTCGATTTCATCGTCCCCGGTTGTCGGGTGATGAAGGGCATGATGGGAGAGATGCCCTTTCCCCTGGTGAAAAGGGGAAGAGAGAAATACCGCATTCTGGGCAGGATGTCCAGGGTGGGCATGGGATTCATGCCCATGGTAAGGGAAGCGCTTTCCCTCACCGGCAGGGAGAAGTGTCTTAAACTGTTCGATGACCGCCGCCTGACTTTTCTGTTCGGTGAGTTCGGTGACCCCAACATGCTGCTCTTCATGTACTTCTCTTTCTGGTACAGCTTCGTCAACGATTACTGGTATCCGAAAGGGGGGCTGAAGACGCTCGCGGAAATACTGGCCGACCGCTTCCGCGAGTGGGGGGGGGAGATCGAGTTCCAGGCCACCGTGGACTCCGTCCTGACTGAGGGGTCTTGCGCCGTGGGAGTGGAGACCGCCGAAGGGGAACGCTATTTTGCCGACCGTGTGGTCAACACGGGAAATCCCAAGCGCCTGGTCGGCCGAATGGTGGATGCTTCCTTGCTGCCGGGGAAATATTCGGAGACCCTCCGGCATGCGCCCGTCAGTTATTCCATGTCCACCGCCTTTCTCGGCTTGGATATGGACCACGAGGAGCTGCTATCTCACCTTAAGTGCACTCACACCCTCTACTGGAGGACTTACGGCTTCGAGGAGGACAACTACGACCCCGACATCCACCGCAAGGGGATGTCCATGATCACCTGGTGCTCCATGCACGACAAGTCTCTGGCGCCGGAGGGAAAGAACTCCATAATCGTACAGGTACGCACACCGTATCATTGGCTCAACGGCTGGGGGACGGGATCGGCCGATCCTGAGGCGCGCAACGAGGAGTATCGCCGCTTGAAGCAGAGAGTGCTTGAAGACATCATCACCGATACGGAGGCGGTCATACCCGGGTTGAGGGGAAAGGTGGTCTTCAGTGATCTGGCAACCCCCCGCACTCTGTCTCGCTACACCCTCAATCCGGAGGGGTCCATCATGGGATGGTCCTACGACCGTTACCGCACTCCCCTCTACGGCAGGTTCGCGCGCTTCAGGACCCCCGTAACCAACCTCTACATGGCAGGGCATTATGCCATATGGCCGGGGGGCGTGGTGTTCTCTGCCCTCAGCGGGAAGATAGTGGCCGAGGGCATGTACGAGGGCATCGCCAAGGTCTTGCTCTGGTAAGGGTTTTCGCCCGAGCGGATATGCGAAGGCGGGACTTGAAGCGGTCTGCAGAACCCCCGGCCTTTTCCCGGATGCGGCGCATAATGCACGGCTCTCGCGGGCACTGAAACCAAAGAGAAAAAGGCACGTGAGCGGTTAATCTGGGAAAGATAACGGTTTAATTGAGAGGTTGAACGGGGATAAGTCGTCGAGAACGCGCTCAACCTCGGCTTTTATCCGCTCGCCCGTCTCACGGCACCATTCCCGGGATTTTTATTCAAGAGTAACTTTCTATGAGCAATAATAGCAGCGGAGGGTCCACGCTCGCAGGAGGGCGGGTACGATGGCGGAGAGGAACGGAAGCAATGGAGATCGTCTTTCCGGGGTCCCCGACCGCGTAGTGAGAGTGGAGTTGATAACCTTCTATCATCGCAATCCTCATCTGTGCGAGACCTCAGAGGCCATCTGCTCCTGCCTTAATTACAGCGCCGAACAAGTAGCCCGGCAGCTGGAAGAGCTGGTGAGGCTGAACATCCTCGAGAGGATGGAGAAGGACGGCGCGGTGTTCTATCGTTATTTACCGCCTTTCTCTCGCGGCGATCTCAAAGGCATCCGCTACAGCCCCGCTCTCAACGGGATAAAAGGGCTGGGAAAGCTGGGCAGGAGGAGCGTGGCCGGCCCCGAGTCTCAATGATGGATAGAGGCGAACACGGCATTGCCGAGGAGATGCTCCGGGCTGTCTCCTCGTATCGCGGCATAAGGAAAAACCTTTCATTGATAGTGGATGTCCTGCATGCTTTGACCGGCAAGCCCTGCTCGGCATTCCTTTTATCGACACGAGAAAGTCTTGTTTGTTGGGAGCATTCAAAGGGTTGGAAGGCGGACGAGGGACCATCGCTGCGCCTAACCCCATATCGACTGGATGCCGTGGAGATGAGGATGTTCGAGGGCTGGGAGACAAGGGGTGGCTCACTGCGGCTTCTCCGCTCTCTGGACGATGAGATTTCACTGGTCTTGAGGTTGAAAACCGGAGGCGCGCTGGATGACGCATCCGCTGTCCGGGACATAGTGGATGGCGTGCTTCCGGCGGTAATAGGTTATTACCGCCGCGAAAAGAACAAGAGAGAGCGAGCGGAAGATCGGCAAGCCGAACACATAGCGAAGACAGTGGGCGGCCTGGGGGATAAGAGGAAAGCGATGCGTCTCCTGGCGGCAGCCGTCTGCAAGAGCACGGAGGCGGAGAGGGCGGCGATATTGGGGTATTCTGACCGGGAAGAAGCCCTCTGGGTTATAGCCGCATACGGCAGGATGAAGGAATCGCCTTCATTCTCGCGGCCCATACGCTTGGGAGAGGGGGTTGCGGGATGGTGCCTTCTCAACCGCAAGACGGCCAACCTGGCGGATGCCCGCTCCGATCCTCGCTACATCAAAGGCGCCTATGATGATATACGCACGATGCTCTGCGTGCCCGTTCTGGAGGAAGGGCGGCCCAGGGGAGCCATCTGCGCGGTGAACAGGATATGGCCATACTCGGGCATATCCCCTGGGTTCAAGCTCGCCGATCAGCGTTTCCTCGAGAAGCTGTCGCGGGAAACGACGACCCTGTTCCGCTCCGTCTGATCTCCCGCGGTTAAAGACAGGCTCCACCGCCTCTCCTCCTTTAGCCGCGATGATCCTGCGCTGAGTCTGGTTTGAGGTTTATATCGGCCCAGATAGAAAGAAGCCCCGATTATAAAGCCGAGGCCCGCTCTCGGCAGGGCCCCGGCCGGTCTCTGGTAGCGCATGCGGGATTCGAACCCGCGATCTCCGCCTTGAGAGGGCGGCGTCCTAGGCCAACTAGACTAATGCGCCACGCCACTGCGATTATAGCAACGGACGCTTTCGGCGTCCACATCCTCCATGGCTGGGGGAGAAGGATTCGAACCCTCGCAACGAGATCCAGAGTCTCGCGTCCTACCGCTAGACGATCCCCCAGCGACAGGGAACGTAAAAAATATTAGCACAGGGGGTTCCGCCCATACAACGATGATCACGCCCCATCACACGGTCGGACACGGTAGGACCTGGGCTCGTCCCGTGTTATCATAACGGGCAGCAACCGACTTTCTCACCCGAGGAGGGGGTCATGAAGGCAATGCGCAGAGTCACCGCGGGAACGTTGCTCTTGATCCTTTTCATCCTGATGGCGTCCCCCGTCTTAAGGCCCATCGGAAGGACGGACGCCCAGGACGAACCGGCTTTCGTTTACTCGCGTTACCAACTAGAGGTCTACGTCAACGCGGATTACTCCCTGCATGTGCAGGAAAAGGTCACCTACCGATTCCGCGATACGGGTCTTCAGGTGGGCGTTTACATACCTTTCGGCTACGGGGAGATACGCCAGCCCCGCGTACTCAATCAATACGGAAGACCGGTCCCGGAAGAGCTGCAGACGGTGGAATGGGATGAGTACGGCGTCAGTCTATCGTACGACGCCGGGGGGGAAAGCGGCGAGTGCACGGTGATCTACGAATACTACCTCTACGGCTCCCTGGATAAGCGCAAAGGGCAGGTGGGGCTGGACTGGCCGGCGGTGCCGGAGCGCCATGCCTCTCCCATTGAGCTGGCTTCCACCGACCTCTATTTGCCGGATTCGGTGAGCCCGGACGAGCTTTACGTAAACGCCTCCACCTTCGCTTATACGGGCGCGGTGGACATACGACAACCGGAGGGAAACCACATCAGGTGGGAGACATCCGGGCTTCCGCCCAACGCCACCTACAACGTGATCTGTTACTGGCCCCCGGGGATAATGCAGGAAGAGCCGGAAAGCGGCGAAGAGGTCGCCCTCCCCGGCAGCCCTTACGGCGTGAAGAGCTGGGATTTCGAGCGCTTCGATGTTGATATAACCGTCAATCCAGACGCGTCCCTGCTCGTGCGGGAGACCCAGCTGATCAATTTTCACGGGAGCTTCTCCTTCCTCAACCGCGATCTTTCCGCCCAGGCCGCTAAGGGAGTAACCGGAAAGAGTTACGGCAAGGTGAGGTTCAGCGACTTCGCTGTGTACGATATGGAAGGCAACCCTCTACCCAAGGATTCCTGGAAGGTGGAGAACATCCCCGAGGGGAAGCGCGTCCATGTCGAGTTCTCAGCGAAGGACGAACGCAAGGGTTTCGTTTTCGAGTACCGCATGGCCGGGGCCATCCTGTACTACGATGAATACGACCGCCTGTACTACAACGCCGTGAGCGAGGACCGAGACGTTCCCATAGCCCGCTCCACCACCGAGGTCCGTTTTCCTCAAGGGACCGATCTTGATCAGGTGAAATCGGAGCTGTATGTGGGGAAGTACTCCTGGGACGCTCCTTACCGCTGGGAGAAGGGCCGCGAGGGCGAAGTGTTCCGGTTCGAAGTCGAAGAGGTCAAGCCGATGTCCACCTACACCATCGACCTGGCCTTTCCCAAAGGGGTGGTCGCCATTCCCTGGCAGTACCGTTCGTCATCTCTCGCGCTTTTCGGTGTCGTGTCCGCTCTGCTGTTTTTAAGCGTGCTTGGATTCATGCTGGCGTTATGGATGGAGAAGGGTAGGGACAAGGGCGGTACCGGCAGCATCATGGTCAGGTACGATCCGCCGCCGGGCCTCAGGCCGGCCATGCTGGGCATGCTCATAAGGGAGAGGACGAAGACCTCTGATGTCACCGCCACCATCGTGGACCTGGCCATAAGGGGGTACCTGAAGATAGCGGAACATGGGGAAGGAGAGTTCTTCAAGACGAAAAAGTACGGTTTCGTCAAGAAGAAGCCCCCTGACCCGCTTCTGCTCGATTTCGAGAGGGACTTGATGAACGGGCTGTTCGAAGCAGGTGCATCGGTGACCGAGGATGACCTTGATCAAAGGTTCTACATTCACTTGCCCGGGATACTCTCGGGCATCAAGGATCAGGTCATGAAGGAACGGCTTTTCGACGAGGAGCCCTCTGTGGTCAGGACAAGGTATTCGTCCCTGTCCATCTTGGGGATCATCGTGGTCCTTCTTCTCTGGATCTTCCTTGCCAAATGGCTGGATCTGGGCTATTCATGGCTGCTTTTCCCCGCTCTCCTCGCCTCGCTCCTGGTGGTTTTGATCATCGGTAAGTTCATGCCCCGCCGCACCGCCAAGGGCAGGCAGGCCTACGAGCATGCCCTTGGATTCAAAAAATACCTTATGACCGCGGAGCAAGAGGAGATAGAGTCCATGGGCGTCCATAATTTCCAGGACACACTTCCTTATGCGATGGTGATGGGGATCACCTCCGCATGGGGCCGTCGCCTCCAAGGCATCATGAGCGAACCCCCTGAATGGTTCGAAGGGGCAGGGGCGTTCAGCCCTCTATATCTGGCCAACAGCATGGACCTGATGGCCTCCAGTTTGAACGGGACCCTTTCTTCAACCCCCCCTTCTTCTTCCTCCGGCGGCTGGGGAGAGTCCTCCGGCGGTTTCGGCGGGGGAAGCGCCGGGGGCGGTTTCGGCGGCGGGGGCTCATCGGCAGGATAAGGCTGGCTTAGCCGCCGGGGGGCCGCTGTTCCTCGAACAGTCGGAGGTAGGGGAAAGCGGGGAACATGCGGGATAAAGGCATGGCCACAAGGATGCAGGGAAACTTTTGGCGCGCGTTATCGTAATGCATGACGCAGGCATTATAATATTTACGGGCATTGGCGATCACCGATTCGGTATGCTTCAGCTCCTCCGCTAGTTTAAGGAAGGATTCATCGGCCTTGAGGTCAGGATACCACTCCGTCCGTAAGAGCAATGCGGCTATGCCCGATTCGGCCGCGGGATAAAGACGGGAGGCCTGCTCGGGGGTCAAGGGGCTTTGGCCGATCGGATAATCCCTCACCGAGGAAAGGAGCGCTTTCGCTTCATGGGCGGCATAACCCTTAACGGTCTCCGAGAGCAGGGGGATAAGGGCGTAGCGCCGCTGCAGCTCGGCCTCAAGCCCGTGCCATGCGCTGCGCGTTCTGTTGCGCAGCCTTACAAGCAGGTTGAAACAGAATATGAACAGGAACAGGGAAGCCCCTAATAAGGCTCCGGCGGCGATCGCTAAAGCGGACATGGTGCTATTATAGCGGGAAACGGCGGCGTTCCGCGCCTACGGGGCGAGGGAGAACTGTGAG